>NZ_JBQQCE010000370.1:0-9845 GCF_052245645.1 Streptomyces sp. KR55
CCCGGGTGCGTACCGGGGCCTCCCGCGGGACCGGGACCGGGCGGCGGCGGAACCGGCCGCGACGGGTCCGCGCCGAAGCCGGGCTGGCCGCCGGGACCGGGCTGGCCGGGGTGACCGGGCGGGCCGGGGTGACCGCTCGGGTCGCCGCCGAAGGGCGGGCCCGGCGGGATCGGCTCGGCGGGCCGGTTCATCTGCGAGGGCCGCGAGCCCTGGTACTCGTACGACTCACCGCCCCCGAAGGACGGCGGGGCGGGTGGCCGTTGGAAGCGCGGGTCCCCCGGGCCGGCCGCCGACGGGCGCGGTGCGGCCGGGGTGTACGACGTCGCGGTGTTGGTCAGGAAGTTCCACCGGCACTCCTCGCAGAACGGCGCGCCGCCCTCACGGGGCGTACGGCACTGCGGGCAGAGTTCCGGAGCGGCGTCCGGTACGGCGGACAGGTGCGGGCGTCCGCCGGGCTGGCCGGCGTTCGGCCCACCGGACGGGCCGTTCGGGCCGGGCGGCGGCGGGAAGCCGTAGCCGCCGCCTGCGGGGGGCGGTGGCGGAGGGGGTGGTGGTACGGCACCGGCCATGCGGTGACCGCAGACCTCGCACCAGTCGTCGGAACCCGACTGGTGTCCGTTCGGGCAGGTCGGCATGTCGGCGCTTCCCCCTCTCCTTTCCGGCCGTCCGGCCGGACTTTCTCCAACCCCAAGGGGTCAGGCTCGCTGCTTTTCAGGGTCCTGCTACGTCACTTCTTTACACGAACAGTCTTTGTCGACCGGGTCTCGAGAGTCATCTCGTCGGCCTCCTCGACCTTCGCCTTCAGTCGCACAGTACCTGTCGCGGCATCGACCACGTCCACCACCTTCGCAAGGAGTTTCGCAGTATCCGCATTCCCGGAGGCGCTGGCGAGCTGAACGGCCCGGCCCAGTTTGGCCGTTGCTCCATCGATGTCTCCCGATTTGCGCAGATCGAGCCCCTGTTGGATGACTTGTGCCAGTTCTGCCTGGCCGGTGTAGTGGGCCACCTGCGGGTTGATGGACGTCGAGGCGACCATGTCGTCGGTCCACACGGCCCGGACCAGGCCCTGCGCGCCCAAGTTCTGCGCCGTGCCCCCAGGTTGCGGGATCACCAGCGAGACGCGGGCGGCCAGCATCTCCTGGCCGATGTTCGCGGGCGGGACCTCGACGCACACGTGGTAGTCACGGGACTCGTCTCCCCAGGAACCGGTGGGGTAGTCCCCGGCGCGCGGGCCCGCCTCGGTGCGCCGGTCGGTCAACTCCTCGACGGTGGGCGCGACTTGCTTGACGAACTTGATGGTGGTGCCGACCGGCGTCCACAGCCTGAGGGCGACGTCCGCGACCTCCTTGCCCATGGCCGTCTCCATCATCTGCGTGAAGTCGGCGGCCAGTCCGGCCGGGTCGGCGACGATGTCGGCGGTGCCGAGCAGGGCGGAGGCGATCCCTGTGACTTCTTTCACTTCCCAGTCGGTGCCCACGCCCCGGGCGTCACAGGTGAAGCGTCCGGCACAGGCGTCCAGCGAAGCCTTGAGGTCCTCCGCGGACTCGTGCTCGTTGCGGCCGTCGGTGAGCAGGATGCCGTGCCGGATGGCGACGTCCGCCGAGGACAGCAGCCGGTCGGCAAGACGCAGCCAGGTCCCGATGGCCGTACCGCCGCCGGCGCTGAGCTTGCGCAGGGCCTGCTTGGCCTGCTCGCGGGTGGTGGCGTCGGCGACGGCGAGACGGCCGCCGCCCGGATAGACCTCCTTGGCGATGTGCGTGCCGCCGATCACCGCGAAGTGCACGCCGTCGCGCAGGGTGTCGATGGCGGCGGACGTCGCATCCCGGGCGTTGCGCATCTTGGTCGGCGGGTAGTCCATCGACCCCGAGCAGTCGACCATGATCGCCACGGCCGCGGACGGGCCCTCGCCCGGCGCGTAGAGGTGGGGTGCCGCCACCGCGCTTCCGATCGTGCCGCCGCCGGTCGCGGTCACCGTCACGATCGCGTTGACCTCCCGGCCGCCCTCCGGCAGGTACTCGTTCTGGTACACGTCCATCGAGAACTGCGGCACGTTCGACTTCGAGAAATTGGCCATGCCCTATCGGCTCCCCCTTGAACGCCCCGCAGGATGCGGGGCGATGACGGAATACGGACCGGTCCCCTCCGGTCCGTCGAGGCGTCCCCGTACGCGGCCTCAGGCCGATCCTGCCCCCTGCGGCGGGGCCGGGAACGGCACGAGGGCCACTGTTACGTTGTCGTGGCCCCCACCGTCCAGCGCGTGACCGACCAGAACCCGGGCTCCGTGCAGCGGACGGACGGCGGCGTCGGCCGGGAGGACGTCGGCCATCTCCTCGGCCGCCTCCGCGTAGTTCCACAGGCCGTCCGTGCACACCACCACCACACCCGGCCGGTCCGGCTTGAAGGAAGCGGTGTGCGGCTCCAGTTCGTACGCGTCCGCACCCAGCCAGCCCGTGATCGCATGGGCGCGCTCGTCGGCGTACGCCTCCGCCTCGTTCATCAGGCCCGCGGCGACCATCTGCGCGGCCCAGGAGTCGTCCTCGGTGAGCCGGGCCGGGGGTGAGGTGCGGTCCACCGGCACCCAGTAGGCGCGGCTGTCACCGACCCAGCCGACCACCAGCAGGCCCGCGGTGACCACCGCGCCGACCAGCGTGCAGGCCGGGGCGTTCTGGTGCGGGGCGTGCTCGCGGGCCGTGGCGGGTTCCTGCGCGAGCGCGTTGACCGCGTGGGCGGCGGCGACGATCGCGTCGTGCATGGCCTGCTGCGGGTGCGTGCCGAGCGGCAGGGCGGCCAGCAGCGACTCGCTCGCGGCGCGGGAGGCGGCGAGCGAGGCGTCGTCGGGGCGGGTCGCCGACGACACGCCGTCGCAGACGATCGCCACCAGGGCGTCCGAGCCGTCGGGCAGCGCGGTGCGGCCGATGCCGAACGCGTCCTCGTTGCGGTGGTGGCGCAGACCGCGGTCGCTGACGGCCGCGATCGGGCCGTACTCCTGCTCCATGTGGTCGCGTTCGCGCGGCTGGGCGTGTCCGCAGTTCTCGCAGTAGCCGTCGTCGTCGACACGGCCCGCGCGGCACGCCACGCACAGCTTGGCCGGGTCGGCGGGCGCCGCGACATCGGCGGCGACACGCGGGTCCGGGGCCTGGAGGGGGTACTCCTCGGGTTCCCCGGGACGGTCGAACCGCACACCGGCGGCGACCTGGGGCGGCGACTGCGGTGCGGTGGGCAGGGGGGAGCCGCCCGAGTCCGTGCCCGGCACGTCCGTCGGCAGATGCACCGCGGGGGGCGTGTCGGAGCTGCCCGGAACGGCGGTGACGGGCCAGCCGGTCGGCGGCGCGGCACCCGGGCTTCCCGAGCCGTTCAGGGTGAGCGTCGGGCCGTCGTCCGGCCGTGGCGGTACGGCCGACAGGTCGTATCCGCACGCACCGCAGAAACGGTCACCCGACTCGAGCGGCTCCTCGCAGCTCGGACACCTCGACAAGGCGGCCTGCTGGGGCATCTGCGACATCAACTACACCCATGTCCGGGGGCGGTAACGGTTGGCACGTTCCACCAGGTCGATCCTCTCCTCGCCGCCCCGCGCCAGCCGGGCCAGCGTGCGGTACGAACGCTCCAGGCCGAAGCGCAGGCCTCGTTCGTCCAGGCCGCTGCCGAGCAGCGTCCGTCCCCCGGCGGCATGGGGGTCCCCCCGTCCGGCCGGGGCCGGGTGCGGGGGAGGGACGGATCCCTGGCCACCGGAGAGTATCCAGTCCAGGGCACAGCCGAGCACCTCCGTGGCCAACTGCTCGCGCCGCGTCGGATCCAGGCCGTACGCATCCAGCGCCTCCACCTGCCCGGCGGCGGCGCTCAGATCCTCCAGGAAGGGTACGTCGGAGCCGACCGCCGTGCGTTGCCGAAGCCGGGCGCGGACGGCCGCCACACGGGCCGCCGTGTAGTGGATGGAGGACTCCGGTACCGACTCCAGCGTCGTCACGGCGCTGCGCCGGTCGCCGGCGGCGAGCTGGACGCGGGCCAGGCCGAAGGCGGCGCTCACATAGCTCGGGTCGGTCGACCACACCAGGCGGTAGTACTCGGCGGCGTTGTCGAGCTGACCGAGCACCTCCGCGCACAGGCCGAGCGCGAGCTTGGGTGCCGTCTCGCCGGGGAAGGCGTCGTAGATCGCGTCGAAGGCGAGGGCGGCGCCCTCGTGGTCGCCGGTGACCAGTGCGGTCACGCCCCGGTACCAGACCACCCGCCAGTCGTCGGGCCGCTCCGCCTCCAGGGTGCGCAGGGCGTCCAGCGCCGCGGCGGAGTCGTCGTTCTCCAGCCACGCCCGGATCTGCCGCAGCCGCGTCTCGATCGACGGGGCCGGCGCCGCGGCCAGCGCGCTGAGCAGCTCGGCCGGGGCGGTCGCCATCAGGCCCGCGAGGAAACCGGCGTTGGGGTCGCCCGGGTCGACGCGGGGGACGGGCAGCGCGAGGGCGGCGGCAGCGGTACCGACGGGTTTGACGAGGCCGGCCGTGGTGCTCGGGGCGGCGCCGGTGAGCTGAGGCTGCTGCTTCCGCGCCCGTACGACCCGCGCCCCGAGCCGCGACACCTCACCCTCCAGCGGCGGGAACAACTCGGTGTCCGTCACCCGCAGTTCCGGCCCGAACAGCGTCGACAGCGACGGCCGTGCCCGACCCGTCTGCAGCGACACGACCTCGCGCAGCACCCCCGTCAGCTGCTCCGACATCTCCTGCGCGGAGGCGAACCGGCGGGCCGGGTCGGGGTCGGTGGCGCGGACCAGGAGCCGGTAGAAGGACTCGTACTGGCGGAAGACCTCGATGTTGTCGGGGTCGGGCAGGGAGTCGACGTAGACGTTGGTGTAGCCCTGGAAGTCGAAGGTGAGGACGGCCAGGGTGCGGGCCACCGTGTACAGGTCGGACGCCACCGACGGGCCGGCCTCCGCGACCTCCGGCGCCTGGTAGCCGACCGTGCCGTAGATCGCCGACTCGTCGTCGTCCATGCGGCGCACCGCGCCCATGTCGATGAGCTTGAGCTGGTCCTCGGTCTGGATGGCGTTGTCGACCTTGAAGTCGCAGTACAGCAGGTTGCGGCTGTGCAGGTGGTCGAGGGCCTCCAGCGCCTCGATGCCGTACGCGCAGGCCTGCTCCACCGGCAGCGGGTCGCGTCGGCCCTCCGGGGTGCGGCGGGCGTTCGCGATCTCCTTGAGGGACTTGCCGCCGACGTACTCCATGACGATGTAGCCGTCCAGGGAGCCGGTGCGCTGGTCGAGGTGCTCGACGAAGTTGTAGATCCGCACGATGTTGGCGTGCTCGATCTCGGCGAGGAAGCGCCGCTCGGAGATCGCGGCGGCCATGGCGTCCTGGTCGCCGGTGTCGAGCAGGCCCTTCAGCACGACCCAACGGTCGGACACCGCGCGGTCGACGGCGAGGTAGATCCAGCCCAGGCCGCCGTGCGCGAGGCAGCCCACGACCTCGTACTGGCCGTGCACGACGTCGCCGGCCTTCAGCTTCGGGACGAACGAATACGGGTGGCCGCACTTGGTGCAGAAGCCCTCGGTGCGCCCGGGACGGTCCCCGCGGGCGCGGCCCACCGGCGCCCCGCAGTCCGAGCGCGAGCAGAACCGCTTGCGCTCCGGCACCTCCGGGTTGTCCAGGACCATCGCGCGCGGGTCGGGGCGCGGGACCTGCGGCACCTGCACCAGCCCGGCGCCCAGCCGGCCACGGCCCGAGGAACCGGCGGCGGAGCCGGAGCTGCGCACCGACACCGAGCGGCCCGTCGAACGGCCCGACAGCGAGCGCGACAGCCGCCCCGACACCGAGCGGCGGGACTTCGACGACTGCGACGACGTACGCGCACTGCGCGCACTGGAGCGTGAGCTGCCGCTGCCCGCCGAACCGCGCGAGCCCCGGCCGCCGCCCGTGATCCCGGTGGGCGGCGAACCGACCATGCCGCTGGCGGACACCACCGGTGCCAGGCC
Organism: Streptomyces sp. KR55; assembly: GCF_052245645.1. Lineage (NCBI taxonomy): Bacteria > Bacillati > Actinomycetota > Actinomycetes > Kitasatosporales > Streptomycetaceae > Streptomyces > Streptomyces sp. KR55. The sequence goes on from NZ_JBQQCE010000370.1 coordinate 5,960, forward strand.
GCAGGTGTCGCAGTAGAGCTCGCCGCCGCCGACGTCCTCGTACGACCCTTCGCAGCCGGGCCGCTGGCAGGACTGCTGTGCCTGACTCATCTCGCTGCATCCCCCTTGTCGCTCACCGCGCCCGGCCCCCTCCGGTCCTGCGGCCCCGCCTGCCCCGGCACCCGCGGGGCGGTGCCGAGCAGGTCGGCCGCCGTCTGCTGGTAGCGCTGCACGGCCTGTTCGGCGACCCGCAGGTCGCAGGGTGCGCTCCACAGCATGCGGCGCGCCGCGTCGTACCGCTCGACCAGCAGCGGGTCCTCGGCCAGTCCGTGCCGGGCGACCTTCGCCTTGTACGCGTCCAGACGGCCGCGCAGCTCCGCACGGACCGCCAGGGGTGCGGTGACGGCGGTCAACGACTCGCGGGCGCGCAGCAGTTCGTCCTCGGCCTTCTGCTCCAGGGACTCCAGGAGCGGGGACAGCCGGTGCCACTGGGCCTGTCTGCGGTACTCGGCGGCCGCCGCCAGCTGCTCCTGGAGCGCGGTCGGCGGTCCGCTGACGACCGGCACCTCCGTGGCGGCGATCTTCGCGAGGACCTCGCCGCGCGCGGTGCGGGCCTCGGCGAGCGTGCGGTCGGCCCGGGACAGCACGTCCCGCAGCCTGATCAGCCGCTGCTCGGCATCCTGGCGGACCGTCAGTACGGCGTCGATCTCCCGGCGCACCTCCTCCAGGGCGCGTGCCTCACGGTCGTACACCGTGGTGTCCGGTCTGCCGCCGCCCGGTGCCGAACTGCCCTCGGCGGGCAGCCAGAACGCCAGCGGGTCGGAGACCACCTCTTCGCGCAGCTTCGTCAGCGTGCGCGTGATGCGCTCCAGGTCGTCGCCCGCCGGGTGCTCGCCGGGGCGCACGCCGACGGAGTGCGCGAGCCTGCGGGTGCGCTGGAGCTCGGCGGCCAGTAAATCGATCCGCGCGGGCAGCGCGGACCACACCGCGTCGGCGGCGACGACCATGTCCAGCGACGTCGCGTACAGCTCGTTCATCCGGTCCACCAGCCCGGCCAGCGAGAACTGCTGGCTGAGCTTGCCCGTGCCGTGCAGTGTGGGTGCGTTCGCCGTCGCCGCGGCGCTGCCGGCGACCGTGACGGACTCGCCGCGCAGCAGCTCGGTCAGCTCCAGCAGGTCCTCGCGGCTGGACCAGCGGCGGCGGGCGCGGATCTCGCGGGCGGAGCGCAACGCGCTCGTGTACGCGTCGAAGTACGCCCACAGCAGCGTGATCGACGCCTCCGCGGCCGCCCAGCGCTCCTTGGTCGTGCCGGTGAGCTCGGCGCCCTCGAGGAGTCGGCGGCCCGCGTGGTCCTGCAGGGCGAGGAGCGAGGTCTCGATGGCCTCGTGTTCCGCGCCGAGCCGCGCCAGCGCACGGTCCACCTCGTCCCGGTCCATTACCGGACCGGAGGCTCCCGCGACGCCCATCGATCACCTCTCGTTGCTGGTGTGTTCCGTGCCGGTGTGTGTCGTCGGCCGTCCTTCATCCGGCCGTCTGCCGACGGCCGGTCATGCGTATGTGGGCCGGGGCGGAGTCGCCGACTCCGAGTCACTGCCCAGCGTGGCCGACAGCCATGTGCCGTACGACCGCTTCCAGCCGCCGTCCTCGCGGTAGTCCTCCAGTATTCGGTTGACCCGGCGTACCAGATCGTCGGCGTCCTTCTTCATCGCCACGCCGTAGTACTCCGTGGTGAAGCGGTCGCCCTTCAGTTCCACCGTGGGGTCCTGCGCGGCCTGGCTCGCGGCGAGGGCGCCGTCCGTCACCACCGCGTCGACCTGGCCGAGTTGGAGCCGGACCAGGCAGTCGAGCTGGTTGGGAACGGTGGTGGAGATGTCGGTGGAGGCGGGCAGCCGGCCGGCCTTCTTGTCCGCGTCCAGTTTGTCGTACGCCGTGGAGCCCGCCGCCGAGCAGATCTTCCTGTCGGCGAGGGTCTCGTCGTAGCCCTCGATCGTCGAGGAGGTGGGCGCGAGGACCTGCTGGCCGGTCAGGAAGTACGGGGCGGAGAAGGCCACTTGCTCCAGTCGGTCGCAGTTGATGGTCATCGTGCGCACCACCATGTCGACCTGCCCGCTCTGGATCGCGGGGATGCGCTGGTTGGTGGGGATGGCCTTGAACCGGATCTTGTACGCATCGCCCAGCAGGTCCTCGGCGATCCGGCGGGCGAGGTCGATGTCGAAGCCCTCCAGCTCGACGTCCTTCGCCGTGCTGTTCGGGTTGCGGTAGCCCCAGCGGTAGCTGTTCTGGTCGACGCCCACCGAGACATAGCCGCGCTTCTTGATGGTCGCGATCGACGCGCCCTCGGCCGTCGACGGGGACAGGCTCTGGTCCTCGGGGTTCTCGCACTCCTCGGCCTTCGCGTGCGACCCGTCGGCCACGCCCTGGCCACCGACGCCCGTGCTGCCGTCGCCGGCCGGCCGGGTGTGCGGCAGCAGCAGCGCGAAGGCCACGGCGAGGGCGCAGACGACGGCCATCGCGCCCACGCCGCCCCAGCCTTTCAGGCTGGCCCGCAAACGTCGTGCATGCATCGTCACGCCCCCTTTCACCGGTACTCCGAAAGCCTGCGGCCGATGCCGAGCACCGCGCCGGCCGCGCCCAGCACCGCAAGGACGGCCGCGCCGACCGACAGGCCGGTCATCGCGTCCAGGCCGTCGCCCGCGGCCTGCTGGAACTCGCGCTGTTCGTGCTTCAGGGCGGTGTCGAGGTTCTTGTCGACGTTGTCGAAGCACTCGCCCGTGGGTTTGTCGCTCTTCGCGCCGATGACCTTGTTCAGCGCCGCCTGGTAGTCGCCCGCGTCGTCGGCGGCACGGGCCTGCTGGTGGCGGTTCTGCCATTCGTCCATGTTGCCGACGGCGGACCGCACGGGCTGTTCGCCGGCCCCGTCGTCGGCGAGGGACTGCGCCGCGGTGAGGCCGTCGGCCAGGTCCTGCATCGACTCCTTGTAGGCGACGTCGAACTTGTCCTGGAACTCGCCCGGCTTGACCTCGACCGTCTCCGCGCCCCGGCTGACCAGGGTGAGGTTCTCGTTGCCACGTGCCTTGAGGGAGGCGATGCGGGCGTCGTGCAGGACGTTCAGCGAGCGGACGCCGTGGTCGTAGGAGTCGTTGAGGCCGGCGCGGGCGACGCTGTGGCCGACGACGAGCCAGAGCAGGACCACGGTGGTGGCGGCGCCGGCGGCGACCAGGCCGTGGTTCAGGACCCGGTTCGTGCGCCGGTAGTTGCGGTGCTGCGCCCAGGCGAGGGCCGCGAGGGCGACGACGCCGAGGGCGATGGCCGCCCACGGGTAGGGCGTGGCGTCCGCGTAGTCGCCGCGCAGCCGCTCGTTCTCCGACTTGTAGAGGTCCTCGGCCGCCGGGAGCATCTCGGTCTGCATCGTGTCGTTCGCGTAGCGCAGGTAGGCGCCGCCGAGCGGATAGCCCTGGCGGTTGTTGGCGCGGGCGCGTTCGATGAGGCCCTTGTACTGCGGCAGGAGCCGGTTGAGTTCGGCGATCGTCGCGGCGGACGGGGAGCCGGGGTCGGAGTTGTTGGCGGCCGTGACGAGTTTGGCGGCGGCCGTCCGGATGCCCCTCTCGTAGCGGTCGCGGGAGGTCTTCGTCTCCTGACCGCCCGCCAGGAAGCCGCTGGACGCGGCGGTGTTGGCGTCGGCGAGGGAGCGGTAGATGTCGGCGGCGGCGGAGCTGAGGGGCTGGCTCTTGTGCAGGACGTCGTCGGCGGCGGACGCCCGGGCGGTGGCCTGCCAGGCCGTCACCGCGCCGAAGGAGACGACCAGCAGGGCGAGGACGGCGCCGATGATGCGCAGCCGGCCCGGCTCGGTGGTCGCGGCGGCGCGCACCCGGTCCACGCCCTCGGCGAACGCGGTGCGGCGGGGCGG
>NZ_JBQQCE010000371.1:0-9842 GCF_052245645.1 Streptomyces sp. KR55
GGAGGACGTGGATGAAAGCCCTGGGCATGCTCCACCCGTTCTTCACGCTCTCGGCGATCGTCGCGACCGGCAACCACTGGGTCCTCGACGCGGTCGGCGGAGCGATGGTGGTCGGCGCCGGGTTCGGGCTGGCATACGTGTTCCAGGGGCCGCGGGCGCGGACAACGGTCGCGGTGGCAGAGGCCGATGCGGAGCCCGTGGCAGAGGTGAAGCACCCCGCCGTGAGCTGATACCTGGTGCCACCCGCGTTTGTGTGACCGAAGGGGCTTTACGCCGGTGTGCCGACGTGATCAGCTTCGCCCTGTCATGAACAGCGCGGCCTCGGGGAGGGGCCGGGGATGGGGAGGGTGCGCAGTGCGTGCCGTCGGTGAAGAGGCGATACAGACGTGCCCGCAGTGCGGGGCGGAGATCCGGGCGGACCGGCGGTTCACCACGTGGTGCACCGCCTGCGACTGGAACGTCGACCCGGTGGACACCGGTGAACGGATCGGGCGCCTGGAGAGGCTGCGGCGCAGGCTGGCCCAGCGGCACGGCGAGAAACTGCTCGTCTCCATGACCGCCATGTCGTCGACGGCCTCGGAGAGCGGCGCGGGCGGGCGGCGACGCAGCGAGCGAGACGTCTTCGGCGCCCTGTCCTACGCCCTCGCACTGGCCGTGCACGGCGTGACCCTCGCCGTGACCGTGAGCGGACTCTGGCTACTCATCGCCGGCTGGGGCGGTTTCCTCATGGTGGCCGGGCTGGTGCTGCTGGCGCTGGCGTGGACCCTGCGGCCGAGACTCGTGCGGCTCCCCGAGGACGGCATCGTGCTGCGCCGCGACGACGCGCCCGAGCTGTACGCGCTGATCGACGAGGTCGCGCGGGTCGTGGGCACCCGGGGTGTGGACGCGGTCGTGATCGACGCCGAGATCAACGCCGGCGTGAGCACTCTCGGGCTGCGTGGCCGGCAGCTGATCGTGGGGCTGCCCCTGTGGGAGGTGCTCACCCCACAGCAGCGGATCGCCCTGCTGGGCCACGAGTTCGGGCGCTTCGTCAACGGGGACACGAAGCATGGTCTGGTCGTCGGAACCGCGTCCCGCTCGCTGGCTCTGTGGCACCACTACTTCGCGCCGATCCCGCACCCGACCACGTGGCTCCACATGCTCAGCAACCTTGCGATCCTGCCGCCCCGCCTCCTCTTCCAGGCCCTGCTCGCGGCGCTCGACCTGCTGATGCTGCGCGCCTCCCAGCGTGGCGAGTACCTCGCCGACACGGTGGCGGCCCGCGTCGGCTCGACCGACGCCGTGGTGGGTCTGATGGACCGCCTCCTGGTGACCGAGTCGGTCGAGATCACCCTGCGCCGGGAGGTCAACAGCAGGCGGATGGGGCGCCCCGGCCGTTCGGGCGCGAAAGACACCGGCGACGGGCTGTGGGAGGAACTCGCCGCCCGCATGGACGAGATCCCCGAGTCCGAATACGAACGCCGCCGCCGTGTCGGAGCCCGCCGCGGCCACAGCGTTGACACCACCCACCCGCCGACCCACCTGCGCCGCCGGCACCTGCTCCAGGGGGCGTCCCTGCCCGCGTCCGTCCGTACGGACGATGACCGCGACCGCCGTATCGCGGCGGAACTCGCCGCCGCGCGGGCGAAAGTGGCACGGGAGGTGATCAGGGACGGGCTGGACGGTGAGTGATGGCAAGTGACGCCACATGGTTGCGGGTCGCATCCCGCGCCGCCACCAGCCGTGCCCCAGTCGCTGCGACATCGCGGAATTCGAGGGAGGCAGAGGCGGGGCGTGAGGGATGGGGTTGCTTCTGCCTCCCTCGGGCACATCAGCCGGCGGTGACCCGGAGCTCCTTCACTCCGTTGATCCACGCCGAGCGCAGCCGGCGCGGGTCGCCCGCGAGGCGCAGGTCGGGCATCGCGTCGGCGATCGCGTTGAAGATGAGCTCGATCTCCAGGACGGCCAGCGACTTGCCCAGGCAGTAGTGGGGGCCGCCTCCGCCGAAGCCGAGGTGGGGGTTCGGGTCGCGGGTGATGTCGAAGGTGTCGGGGTCGGTGAAGACCTCGGGGTCGTGGTTGGCGGAGGAGTAGAAGATGCCGACCCGGTCGCCCTTGCGGATCAGCTTGCCGCCGAGCTCGGTGTCCTGCGTGGCCGTCCGCTGGAAGGAGACGACGGGTGTCGCCCAGCGCACGATCTCCTCGGCCGCCGTCTCCGGCCGCTCCCTCTTGTACAGCTCCCACTGGTCGGGGTGGGTGAGGAAGGCGTGCATGCCGTGCGTGATGGCGTTGCGGGTCGTCTCGTTGCCCGCCACGGCCAGCATCAGCACGAAGAAGCCGAACTCGTCCGAGCCCAGGTTGCCCTCGTCCTCCGCCGCGACCAGCGTGGTGACGATGTCCTTCGCCGGGCACTGCTTGCGGTCGGCGGCCATGTTCATGGCGTACGCGATGAGTTCGGTGGCCGACTCGGCGCCGACCTCCTCGGTGATGGCGTACTCCGGGTCGTCGTACGCGATCATCTTGTTCGACCACTCGAAGATTTTCGCCCGGTCGTCCTGCGGGATGCCGATCAGCTCGGCTATCGCCTGCAGGGGCAGTTCGCAGGCGACCTCGGTGACGAAGTCGAAGGGGCCCGAGTGGCCCCGGGCGTTCTCGACGATGGAGTGCGCCCGCGCCCGCAGCCGCTCCTCCAGCGCCCGGATGGCCCGCGGCGTGAACCCGCGCTGCACGATCTGACGGACCCGGGTGTGTTCCGGCGGGTCCATGTTCAGCAGGATCAGCCGCTGGGCGTCGATCGCGTCGCGCTCGATGTGCTCGTTGAAGCGGATGATCGCGGTGTTGAGGTACGAGGAGAAGAGCTCGGGGTGGGTGGAGACGTACTTGACGTCGGCGTGCCGGGTGACGGCCCAGTAGCCCTCGTCCTGGAAGCCGGCGAGCCCCGCGGGCTGAGCGATCCAGCGGACCGGTTCGACGCGGCGCAGTTCGGCGAACTCCGGGAGGGGCACACGGTGGTGCAGCAGATCGGGATCGGTGAAGTCGAACCCTTCGGGAAGCGCTGGACAGGGCATCGGCGGCTCCAGCCATCTGACGATGCGAGCTGATCTGACGGTGCATCAGAACACGGAATCGCCGTGAAGGTAGTAACGGGTTCTACAACTCGCAAGGGGTACGGCACCCCGAATTGGAGCCCAATCGCATGCAAGACCCTTGCGGTGATGTACGTCACGTCAGCAGACTGCACTCAGAACTAGAACACGTACTAGTTACTGGTTCTGGACCGGTTCTGCCTGGTTCCGGACGAGAGGACCCGCCCCCATGGCCGCCGAACCCGTGATCGTCGAAGCCGTCCGCACCCCCATCGGCAAGCGCGGCGGCGCGCTCGCCAACCTCCACCCCGCCTACCTCTTGGGCGAGACCTACCGCGAACTCCTCGGCCGCACCGGCATCCCCGCCGACTGCGTCGAACAGATCGTCGGCGGCACGGTCACCCATGCCGGCGAGCAGTCCATGAACCCCGCCCGCACGGCCTGGCTGACCGTGGGCCTGCCCTACGAGACGGCGGCGACGACGGTCGACTGTCAGTGCGGGTCCTCGCAGCAGGCGTCGCACATGGTGGCCAACATGGTCGCGGCGGGCGTCATCGACGTGGGGATCAGCTGTGGCGTCGAGGCGATGTCGCGGGTGCCGCTGGGGTCGGGGTCGAAGCACGGGCCGGGGAAGCCCTTCCCCGACGAGTGGAACGTCGACCTCCCCAATCAGTTCGAGGCGGCGGAGCGCATCGCGCGGCACCGTGGCCTCACACGCGAGAACGTCGACTCCCTCGGCCTCATCTCCCAGGAACGGGCCGCGAACGCCTGGTCGGAGGAACGCTTCAAGCGTGAGACGTTCGCCGTCCAGGTCCCCACGACGGAGGAGGAACAGCACGCCGGGCAGGGCATGTGGCGGCTGGTCGACCGGGACGAAGGCCTGCGCGACACGTCCATGGATGCGCTGGCGGGCCTGAAGCCGATCATGCCGACCGCAGTGCACACGGCGGGCAACTCCTCGCAGATCTCCGACGGCGCGGCGGCCATCATGTGGGCGTCCAAGCGGATGGCGCGCGCGCTGAAGCTGAAGCCGCGGGCGCGGATCGTGGCGCAGGCCCTGGTGGGCGCCGACCCGCACTTCCACCTCGACGGGCCGATCGACGCGACGAAGGCCGTACTGGGCAAGGCCGGAATGTCCCTGAAGGACATTGACGTCGTCGAGATCAACGAGGCGTTCGCGTCCGTGGTGTTGAGCTGGGCCCAGGTCTTCGAGCAGGACCTGGAGAAGGTCAACGTCAACGGCGGTGCGATCGCCCTCGGGCACCCGGTCGGAGCGACGGGCGCCCGCCTCATCACGACGGCACTGCACGAACTGGAGCGCACGGACAAGGAGTTCGCGCTGGTGACGATGTGCGCGGGGGGTGGGCTGGCCACCGGGACGATCATTCAGAGGCTGTAGCCCCGGCCCAGGAGACGAAGGCCGTGAAGGCGGTGGGGGCGAGGGTCAGCACCGGGCCGGTGGGGGTCTTCGAGTCTCGTACGGCGATGGTGGCGCAGGGGGCTTCGGCGATCTCCATGCAGTCGCCGCCTTGGTCGCCGCTGTACGACGACTTGCGCCAGGCCATGGGGCCGAGCGGCGCACACTCGACGCACTCGCCACCCTGGTCGCTGCTGTAACTGGACTTACGCCACCGGACCCCCGTCGGAACCGCGTTGCTCGCCATAGCGTTCCTCCATCACGCGCCGGATCAGCTCCGCCGAGTCCCTGAGGGAGAGCGCGGCGGCTTGGAGATGATCGTAACGGAGCGAGCAGTTCTTGACGGTGTCTGGGTTGGCGGTCGGATGCCCGCTGCCGTAACCCTCGGTGTAAACGATGGCCGGGTCACTCGTGAAGCGGAAGAGGGTGAATGAGCCTGTGAGTCCCGCGTGCGCTCCGGCCGTGAACGGCAGCACCTGGATGTTGATCCGGGAGTCGCTCTCGAAGGCCAACAAGTGGGCGAGTTGCTCCCGCATGACCCCCGGACCGCCGATCTCCTGGTACAGAGCGGCCTCGCTGAGGATCGTCCAGAAGACCGGCGGCTCCTCCTTCTCGAAGATGCGCTGACGGGCCAGTCGTACGGCGGTCCGGTCGTCGAGGGCGTTCTGGTTCAGCGTGCCAAGCGTGGCACGCGCGTACGCCGTGGTCTGGAGGAGCCCGTGGACCATGTGCATCTGAAAGGTGCCGATCTCGACGGCCCGCGCCTCCAACTCGGCCACCTGCCTGAACCAAGCCGGAAGTTGACTACGCATCACCAGATCAACGAGCCGGGACAGTAACCCACCCGTCCCCAACGCCGCATCCACCCGCTCGCTGAACTCCGGCGTCGGCAGCTTCCGTGCGGTCTCGATCTGCCCCACAAGAGAGCCGGTGTAGTTGATGATGTCCCCGAGCTGCCGTTGCGTCAGCCCGGCCGCTTCGCGATGTCGCCGCAGCTCGAAGCCGTAGTAGTCGAGCGGTGACGCACCCGGGTCGAGGACGTTGATGTGGGTCACGCACGGTCCCCTCTCGCGCAACTCCGTCCACAGCGGGACGTGTTGTATTCGTTCCGTAGCCCAGCGTAGTGACACCAGGCCAGCCTCATGGTGTGAACGAATACATTCCCGCGGCCTACCTGGCCCCCCGCCCCGTCCAGTACCGCATGCGCCTCACCGTGGGCGAGCACTCGGCGCGGCACATCCGCCGTATCGTCCGCTCGCTCCTCGCGGAGTGGGACATGTCGGAGCTGGCCGACGCCGTGGAACTCGCCGTGACGGAGCTGGTCGCCAACGTCGTACGCCACGTCCGGAACCGCCGCTGCACACTGCTGGTTCTGCGGCAGACGGAGGGCGTGAGGGTGGAGGTGACGGACAGCTCATCACAAGTCCCGCTGCTGCCCGGCGAGTTGTCACCGGACGCCGGGTGCGGCCGGGGCCTCGTCCTGCTGGACGCGATGGTCGACAAATGGGGTGTGGATCCCGTGACGGGGGGTGGCAAAGCGGTGTGGTTCGAGTGCTGGTGCGGAAAGACCTCTGAGGCAGGGCAGGATGCGGGCGGTCTGTGAGCAGGTCCGCGGGCACAGAGGGAGCGTTGGTGCTGAGACCGGAGGAGCTGTTCGAGAAGCTGCTGTCGGGCGTGCTGGGGCGGTGTCCGCAGACGGGGTGTACGGCGGTCGCCCACCGGTAGGGGAATCCGCAGGTGTGACACATCTGCCGGATGTGTCACATTTTTATGAGCTGGGCCTGCGGTGGGTGACGAACGCGGGGCCCGCGTACGGCCCTTGAGCAGGCGGGGCAGCAGCCGGGCGGTGCCGGCGTCCCAGCGGACGGGCTCCAGCACGAAGTTCTCGCGGACCGCGCCGCGGCGACGGGTGCGCGGGCGGGCGCCCGTCGCCTTGACCGGGCCCGGCGTCCGGCGAGTCCGGCTCTTTCATGTTGACGCCGAGGATCTCCTCGCCGCGGGCGGCGGTCTCGACCCCACCGGCCCGGCCCTCGCCGATCCGGTCGGCGGTCTCCCCGATGCCGATCCCGTAGTTGCGGACCGTGTTCGGGTTGCCGAGCGAGTCGCGCAAGGTGGGCGCGGGCTCGTGCTGCTGGAGGCGGTGGTCGACAAGTGGGGGGATCGCCGGGCGAGAGGCGGCAGGACCGTGTGGTTCGAATGTGGTCGGTGATCTGGAACGCGGTCCCTGGGATGGGTAGCCTCTCATCGCCAAGAACCGCGGATCGCGGTTGGGAGACGACGAGCGCACGGGGGCACATGCGTACCGTCATCACGGTGTGGCCGGACGGGGCCGAGGAACTGCGAGGCTGGCTGCTGGACGTGCCGGACCTTCGCGGCCGGATCCATCGGGACGAGCCCGCGACACCGCAGTCCGGCGCCATGGGACCGGCGACCGACGCGCTGGTCGCCTTGCTGGAGCCGGGTGGAGTTGCCGCGGTCTTCGCCGGGGCCACCGTCGCCTGGGTGCAGAGCCGCCGCAGCAATCACACCATCACCATCACCCGCTCCGACGGAAGCACGATCGAGATCACGACTCGGCAGACCCGCAACCTCAGTCCGCAGGAACTCGCCGAGTTGGCGGAACGGCTTGCGCGGCCGCCGGGTGAAGACCCACCGGCGTGACCGGCCACCTGGCGATTTCCGGTGCCTGCGCGGTGCTGATCGGCGCGGGCAGGCACGTTCCCGGGTCGAAGCTCTCCGACCTGCCCGCCGTGGACGCCACGCTGGACGATCTGCAGAAGGCGCTGCACGAGGTCTGCGGCATGGCGCCCGAACGCGTGACGCGGGTCCCGGGCGGTGCGGACCCCGCCGAGGTGGTGGCCGCAGTCGAGGAAGCCGCCGCGCAGGCGGCAGGGCCGCTGCTGCTCTACTACGTGGGACACGGCCTGCTCGGCCCCGGCGACGAGCTGTACCTGGCCACTCGCTCCAGCAGCTCCGCCCGGAACATCGCGCACGCCGTGCCGTACCGGACCCTGCGCGATCTGCTGGGGGAGGTGGGAGGGGGCAGCCTGGTCGTCCTCGACTGCTGCTTCTCCGGGCGGGGCAAGGTGCCACGGTCGGACGGCGGCATGCGGCAGCCGTTCGTCTCCGCCCTGCCGCGGGGCAGCTTCCTGCTCAGCTCGGCCTCGAACTATGAGCTGTCCTTCGCGCCCGAGGGCGAGCGGCACACCCTGTTCAGCGGGCGGCTGCTGCGCCTGCTCACGGAAGGTGACCCCGCAGGGCCGCCGTGGCTGACCGCGGACCGCCTCCACACGGCGCTGGACCGGGAGTTCGCCGACGACACGCGCGTCCGCCCGGCCCGGCAGAGCGAGGGGACGCTGGGCGAACTGGTCATCGCCCGCAACCGCGCCTACCGACTTCCGGACGGCCACGAGGCCGTCGAGCCGCCCGCCGACGTGCCCTGCCCCTACCCGGGCCTGGCACCGTTCCGGGCAGAGGACAGCGGCCACTTCTTCGGCCGTGACGAGCTGGTGGAACAGCTGCTGACGGCTGTCGGACGGCCCGGGAGAGAACCGGGTGAACCGGTCGTGGTGGTCGGCGCCTCGGGAGCGGGCAAGTCCTCCTTGCTGCGGGCGGGGCTGCTCGCGAGCCTCGAACGCCGCCACGCGGCCGACGGCAGCGAGGACCTCTGGCCCGCGCTGCTGCTCCCGACGCCCGGAGCCCACCCGATGGACGCGCTGTCCGAGGCATGGGCCGATGCCACGGGGCGCGAGACGCACGAGGTACGCACGGCACTGGAGGCAGGCCGCTTCCCGCCGCCGCGGGCCGACCGCGAGCCGTGCCGATTACTGGTCGTCGACCAGTTCGAGGAACTGTTCACGCACTGCCAGGACATCGGGGAACGCGACGCGTTCGTCGCCGTGCTGACGGCCGACGCCGGCGCCGCCCGCCCCCGGGTCGTGCTCGGACTGCGCGCCGACCACTACGGCAGTTGCCTGGCCCACCCGGAACTGGAGAGCGCCCTCGAACACGGCCAGGTGAACGTACCGCCGATGCGGGAGCGGGACCTACGAGCCGCCGTCGAGGAACCCGCCGCCGCGGTCGGGCTCGGCCTGGAACGCGGACTGACCGACCGGCTTCTGCACGACCTGAACGAAGGCCGCCTCGGCGACGTCGAAACGGGCGCGCTGCCCTTCCTGGCCCACGCCCTGCGCGAAACCTGGCGGGAGCGCAGCGGTACTCGGCTCACCCTCACCGGATACCAGGCCACGGGGGGCATCTGGCAGTCGGTGGCCAAGACCGGCGAAGCCCTGCACGAGTCGCTGGACGATGATGGCCGAAAGGCCCTGCGGGACCTGCTGCTGCGGATGGTGCACCTGCCTCCGGACGACGGCACCGGGGCCCGGGCGGGGATCCGGCGTCCGGTCCCGCTCGACTCTCTGCTGGACGGCCTTCCTCCCGGCGCGCGGAAGATCCGCGACCGGCTGGCCGAGGCCAGGCTGATCACCGTGGGCCAGGACACCGCGCAGATCGCCCACGAGGCACTGCTGCGCGCCTGGCCCCGGCTGCACGACTGGATCGAGGAGGACGCCGCCACGCTGCTGCGGCGGCAACAGCTGCGCACCGCCGCCGACGACTGGCGCGCCGCCGGCCGGGACGCCGCGTTCCTGCTCACGGGCAGCCGGCTGCAAGCCGCGCTGGAGCTACGCGATCCCGGCGGCCACGGGCCGCTGCCGGAGCGGGAGTCGGAGTTCCTGACCGCGAGCGAGGAGGCCGCCGAGAGCGCGCGCCGACGCGAGCGGCGGCGGGTCACGGTGCTGAAGACGGCGGTCGTGGCGCTGGTGATCGGCCTGGTGGCGGCGATCGGGTCGGCGGTGGTGGCGATACAGCAGGAGGAGAAGGCGCAGGAGCAGCGCCGGAGTGCCCAGAAACAGCGGGAGTTGGCCACGTACCGGGCGCTGCTGGCCGAGGCGCAGAACCTGCGCGGGACCGATCCGCGCACTTCGCTGGACCTGGGACTGGCCGCGCACGCGCTGCGTCCGACCGGTGAGTCTCGGCGGGTGATCTCCGAGACGCTGAGGGAGAGCCCGTTCCGGAGCCTCACGGTGCTGAAGACGGGCGTCTACACAACGGTGCTCGGCCCCGACGGACGGACGCTGGCCGCGGTGGATGCCGAGGGCGGCATGACGCTGTGGGACGTGGGCCGCGGGTCCGCACGCCGCACCCCGCTGGCCCGGCTGAACTGCCGGCCTTCCTCCGCCGCCGACGTGTCCTTCGGCGGCCTGGGCGGCACGATCCTGGCCGCCCGCTGCACGGAGGACACGCTGTCGCTCTGGGACCTCACCGGCCTGCACACCGGCACCGAGCAACGACGCCTGAACA
>NZ_JBQQCE010000372.1:0-9811 GCF_052245645.1 Streptomyces sp. KR55
CTCCAGCCGAAGCGGAAGCCGAGCCGGATCGACAGCGGGATGGAGTTGTGCACGGGCGAGCAGGTGAGCTGGACGACCCGGGCGTCGGGGCCGGCCGAGGGCCAGACGGGTTCGGCCACGTAGGCGTGGTGCACGTCCCCCGACAGTACGCACACCGTCGCCGGTGCCCCGTCCCCCGAACCCGCCTCGGCGATCAGCGCGGCCAGTGCGTCGAAGGAGCCGGGGAAGGCCGCCCAGTGCTCCAGGTCCGCCGCCCGCCGCACCTTCTCCCCGAACCGCGCCCAGCGCTCGCCCTTCTCGCCCCGGCACAGCGCCGCGTTCCACCCCTCCGCGTCGTGCACCAGGTGCGGCAGCAGCCACGGCAGGGAGGTGCCGATCAGGAGATGGTCGTACGAGCCCGGCTCGTCCAGCGCCTGGGTGCGCAGCCACTCCGCCTCGCCCGGGGCGAGCATCGAGCGCGCCTGTTCGTCGAGGACGCGGGCGGCGCGGGTGTCCACCATCAGCAGCCGTACGCGGCCGAAGTCGCGCCGGTAGCTCCAGCGCACGGACGTCGGATCGGCGTCGGCCCTGGCGGCGAAGGCGCGCAGGAGGTCGGTCGCGTCGGGGGTGTCGCGTACGGCCGCGTACAGGGCGTCGGCGGCCAGTTCGGCCGGGGACAGGTTCCCCAGGTGCTGGTGCACCCAGTACGACATCAGGCCGCTCAGCAGGCGTTCGCGCCACCAGTCGGTGGCCCGCATGTCGGCGAGCCAGGCGGCGGAGGTGTTCCAGTCGTCGATGACGTCATGGTCGTCGAAGATCATGCAGCTGGGGACGGTGGACAGCAGCCACCGCACCTCCGGGTCGAGCCACGATTCGTAGTAGAGGCGGGTGTACTCCTCGTAGTCCGCCACCTCCCCGCCCGGCGGCTCGCTGAGGTCGCGGCGGGCGGCGAGCCAGCGCTGGGTCGCCCGGGAGATCTCGTCGGCGTAGACCTGGTCGCCCAACAGCAGCAGCACATCGGGTCGTTCGGCCGTGGGGTCGGCCGCGATGCGGGCGGCCAGGGTGTCCAGGGCGTCGGGGCCGACGGGGTCCTTCTCGTCGGCCGGGGGAGCGGCCCAGCGGCAGGAGCCGAAGGCGACGCGGACGGCGTCACCGGTCGTCCCCGTGCGGATGACCGAGGGCGGGTACGGGGAGTCCGGCAGCGGCCACACGCTCGTGCCGTCCAGGAACACCTCGTACTCCGTCGCCGTGCCCGCAGTGAGGCCGCTGACCGGCACGAGGGCGTAGTGATGGCCCGCGACCTGGAAGGTGCGGGCCGTACCGCGGGCGCCGTCGGCGCAGCGCACCTCGGCGGTGCACGGACGGCTCGCCTCGACCCAGACGGTCGCGGACGAGCCGTCGGCGTACCTCAGCAGTGGACCCAGGCGCAGCCCTGCCACGTGATCGCCCGCCCTTTCTCTGGTCGGGTTCGCCTCCGGGGCGCCTCAGCCCCTTCGGCTCACCCTCCTCCGTCGCCCCGTACGGTACGGAACGACGGAGGTGAGCGGGGAGGTTCCGCGGGTCACGGTTCGATCAGCAGGGGGCCAGGTAGTTCTGCAGCGCGCTCTTCTCGGCCGAGTCGACCGAGAGGCCGTAGTAGTACTTCACCTGGACCCAGGCGCGCACATAGGTGCAGCGGTACGAGGAGACCGACGGCATCCAGGTGGCCGGGTCCTGGTCGCCCTTGGACTGGTTGACGTTGTCGGTGACCGCGATGAGCTGGGGGCGGGTCAGGTCGTTGGCGAAGGACTGGCGGCGGGAGGTGGTCCAGCTGTCGGCGCCGGAGTCCCAGGCCTCGGCGAGCGGCACGAGGTGGTCGATGTCGACGTCGGAGGCGGCGCTCCAGGTGGCGCCGTCGTACGGGGAGTACCAGCTGCCGCTGGTGGCGGCGCAGGCGGAGTCGGTGACGACATTGGAGCCGTCGCGCTTGAGGACGGTCTCACGGGTGTTGCAGGAGCCGCTGATGGTGATCCAGTGCGGGAAGAGGTCCCGGTTGTAGCCGGTGCGGTCCTCGGTCGCCACGGTGAGCTGGGCGAGGTAGCTGCGGGCGGTGGCGCCGCTGACCGGGGTGGGGAGGGCGGCGGAGGCGGTGGGGGCGTTGAAGAGGGCCACGGAGGCTATGAGGGCGCTGAACGCCGCGACTATGCTCAGCCGTCGACGCGCGTAGAACCTGGGCATGCGAACTCCCTTGGGAATGTGGGGGTGTTGGCGTGCGAGCGAGGGAATGCTCGCGGTGCCGTGTTGCGTACGGGTGTGCGTTGGGTGAGAAGTTAATGACGCGTGCATGACACGACAAGGTTCAAGGCGGAACTTTTCGCTCCACAGGTGTCGCGTACGATGGACGGCGCAGAAGGGGAGTAGCTCTTCGCCGGACCGTCGACATACTGCTCAGCTCGTCTGAGCCGGCGCCCGGAGGCGGGCCTCGAAGGTGAGGCCGGCCAGCGAGACCTTCGGCAAGCAGTGCACGCCCGAGCCGTACGGCACGGGTGCCGAGTGTGCTGCCGTGCCGAGGTGTCGCTGACGTACGACTCTCGGCGGGGCGGCCCCGACCGATTGAGGAACCTTGATCAGCATCACCGTCACGGCGCTCGTCTTCGGCGTCGTCTTTCTCGCCGAACTGCCGGACAAGACCGCACTCGCCGGCCTCGTCCTCGGCACCCGCTATCGCGCTTCCTACGTCTTCGCCGGTGTCGCCGCCGCGTTCGCGCTGCATGTCGCGCTCGCCGTCGCGGCAGGCAGTGTGCTGACGCTGCTGCCGCAGCAGGTCGTGCATGCGGTGACCGGCGTGCTCTTCCTGGGGGGCGCGGCGATGCTGCTCAGGAACAAGGGCGAGGACGAGGAGGAGATCCGCAAGCCGGAGGACCAGTCCTTCTGGAAGGTCGCCGGGGCTGGGTTCATGCTCATCCTCGTCGCCGAGTTCGGGGATCTGACGCAGATCATGACGGCGAACCTCGCGGCGCGTTACGACGATCCGCTGTCCGTCGGGCTGGGTGCGGTGCTGGCGCTGTGGGCGGTGGCGGGGCTGGGCATCGTCGGTGGGCGTGCGCTGATGAGGCGGGTGCCGCTGGGGCTCATCACCAAGATCGCGGCGTTGCTGATGCTGGGGCTCGGGGTGTGGAGTCTGTGGGAGGCCGTCGCCGGGTGAGCTGAACGCCCGGTGAACGGTTTCTCGAGGCGGTGGCGGCGCGCAGGGTTGTTTTGTACCGTGGAGAAACAAAGTGGTTCCCGCCCGTTTTCCCTGACCGGCGGGCGGGGCCACCTTGTCCCTTCGGGGGGCCACCTCGGGGGGTCGCCTTGTTCGTCCGGGGCCACCTGATCTGTCCGGTCTGTCCGGCGGCCACCGCCCCGCACCCCGCGTTCTGGAGCTGCCGATGTCGGCCACCACCGTGCTCACCGCCCGTGCTCTCCTGCTTGACATGGACGGCACCCTCGTCAACTCCGACGCCGTGGTGGAGCGCATCTGGCGGCGCTGGGCCGAGCGGCACGGGCTCGACGGGGACGAGGTCATGAAGGTCGTCCACGGGCGGCAGGGGTACGCGTCGATGGCGGTGCTGCTGCCGGACCGGCCGATGGAGCAGAACCATGCGGACAACGCGCGGATGCTCGCGGAGGAGACGGCGGACATGGACGGCGTCGTGCCGGTGCCGGGGGCGGCGGAGTTTCTGGCGTCCCTGCGGGGGCTTCCGCATGCGCTGGTGACCTCGGCGGACGTTGCGTTGTCGACGGCGCGGATGGCTGCGGCGGGGCTGGGGATGCCTGATGTTCGGGTGACCGCGGAGTCGGTGGGGGCGAGCAAGCCCGATCCGGAGGGGTTCTTGAAGGGGGCCGCGGAACTGGGGGTGGCGCCTGCGGACTGTCTCGTCTTCGAGGATTCGGGGGCCGGGATTGCGGCCGGGCAGGCGGCTGGGATGCGGGTTGTGGGGGTTGGGGTGCGGGCGGGGGGTTATCGGCCGGATGTGCTGGTGCCGGATCTGAGGGGTGTGCGGGTGGAGGCGGGGGTTGGTGGGGCGATGCGGGTGTACGTGGGGTAGTGGCTGACGTTGGTTTGCGGCGGACGTCGGGTTGTGGCTGACGTCTGAGGGTGCGGGGTGCTGGGGCTGGGCGGGGGGTGGGTTGCGCAGCCCGGCGCTGACGGGGTGCCGCCCGCGCCCACCCGTGCCGCCCTGGGGGTCCCCCCAGGCCCTTAAGGCACTGGGGGAGGCACGAATGCCCGTGGCTCGACGTGGCACGCGAGCGCCCGCGGCTCGACGCGTGGGTTGCGGTATGCGCGTGCCCGCGGATGGGCCCTATGGTTCCGCGGTTTCCGATTCCAGGCGCTCGCGGGTTTTCGTGTCGTAGACCCCCAGTTCGTCCGGCTGTACGCCGCGTGCCCACTGGTAGTTGCGTACTGCTTCCTCTACGCGGTGGTTGTAGTGGCCGTGGGGTTCGTCGTTGTACAGGTACAACTGGCGCAGGCGGAGTTGGAGTTCGACGACCTCGGGGCCGTCGTCGCCGGGGCGTAGGACGGGGGTGTTCTCGTCGCGGTCGTTGTCGGGGGCCTCGGGGGCGGTGGTGCCGGTCGTTGTCGCGGTGGGGGTGGGGGTTGCCGACCCGGGCGAGGTCGGGGATGTGGTTGGCGCCGAGCGGGTGGGGGTGGGGGACGGGGACGTCGGGCTTGTCGTCGGTGACGGCGTCGTGGGTGTCGGTGTCGCCGAGGGGGTGGTCGTGGACGGTGTTCGGGGTGCCTCGCTGGTGCGTGCGTCGGGTACGGCCTCCCGTACGTCCTGCGGCAGCGCGTCGTCGCGCGACGGCGTCTCGTAGGAGAACAGCCCGCTCGCGAACCCGGCCGCCGCCACGACGGCGACGACGGCGCCGGCCGCCCCGAGCAGTGCCGTACGGCGATGGTTGCGGGGCCGCTCCGGGCCGGCGTCCGGGGTGGGCGTGTCCGGACCCTGGGCCTCGAACAGCCGTAGATCGGTGGCGCTGGGCGTGAGGAGCGGGTCGGGTTCGACGGCGCGCAGGGGCATCGTGACCTCGGCGTCCGGGGGAGCCTGCGTCGCCTCCTCCCCGTCGAGGTCCACGTACGGACGGATGCGCAGCGGATCGAAGTCCTCCGCCGCCGCCTGTTCCGCCGTACGGGCGTCACGCAGGGCGTCGGACGCACGTCGGCCGCAGGCGCAGGACGGGGTGTTGTCCGCCCCCCCTGGGCGCCCCGCACTCCGGGCACTGATGCCCCTTCGGCTCCACCACGCGTCCGTCCCCTCCCCTCGCGACTCCTCGCGACCCCAGAGATTATGCAGATCTCGTGGAGGTCCTGTTCCCGAAGCCCTCGGAGTCACAGCGGAACTACACCTTCCAAGCGGACTCGACAGGCCATAACCGGGCAGACCGCCCACGATGGATGGCGTAACCACGGCAGCCCTCGGGAGGTCTCATGGCGGGGGATACGCGCGGCAGGACGAGGGACGTCCCGGGCGCCGGCGCCCAGGAAGGCGTGCCCGGCGGTGTCCTCGTGTCGATGGGCGCACTGCTCCTCGGCATGCTGCTCGCCGCCCTCGACCAGACGATCGTGTCGACCGCACTGCCCACCATCGTCAGCGACCTCGGCGGTCTGGAGCACCTGTCCTGGGTGGTCACCGCGTATCTGCTGGCGTCGACCGCCGCGACCCCGCTGTGGGGCAAGCTCGGCGACCAGTACGGGCGCAAGCGGCTGTTCCAGACCGCCATCGTGATCTTCCTGGTCGGCTCCGCCCTGTGCGGCATGGCGCAGAACATGCCGCAGCTCATCGCCTTCCGCGGACTCCAGGGCCTGGGCGGCGGCGGGCTGATGGTGCTGTCGATGGCGATGGTCGGCGATCTCGTGCCGCCCCGCGACCGCGGCCGCTACCAGGGGCTGTTCGGTTCGGTCTTCGGCACGTCGAGCGTCCTGGGGCCGCTGCTCGGCGGGGTGTTCACCGAGCACCTGAGCTGGCGCTGGGTCTTCTACATCAACCTGCCGGTCGGTGTCGTCGCGCTCGTCGTGATCGCGACCGTGCTGCATCTGCCGCGCACAGCCACCCGGCACGTCATCGACTACCTGGGCACCTTCCTCATCGCGGCCGTCGCCACCTGTCTGGTGCTGGTCGCCTCCCTCGGCGGCACCACCTGGGCCTGGGGCTCGCCGCAGATCGTCGGGCTCGCGGTGCTCGCCGTCCTGCTCGCCGTGGCGTTCGTGCTGGTCGAGCGGAGGGCGGTGGAACCCGTCCTGCCGCTGAAGCTGTTCCGTATCCGCACCTTCACCCTCACGGCCGCCATCAGCTTCATCATCGGTTTCGCCATGTTCGGCGCGTTGACCTATCTGCCGACCTTCCTGCAGGTCGTCCACGGCATCACGCCGACCTGGTCGGGCGTGCACATGCTGCCGATGGTGCTGGGCCTGCTGCTGGCCTCCACCGCTTCCGGCCAGATCGTCAGCCGCACCGGCCGCTGGAAGGTCTTCCCCATCGTGGGCACCGGCGTCACGACCCTCGGTCTGCTCCTGCTCAAGGAACTCGACGAGCACAGCTCCGACGCCGTGATCAGCGGCTGCCTCTTCGTCTTCGGCCTGGGACTCGGCCTGGTCATGCAGGTCCTGGTGCTCATCGTGCAGAACGCCGTCTCGTACCAGGACCTGGGCGTCGCCACCTCCGGCGCGACGTTCTTCCGCTCCATCGGGGCCGCCTTCGGAGTCGCCATCTTCGGCACGGTCTTCGCCGGCCGCCTCGACGACGCTCTGGCGTCCGCCTTCCGCGGCGTACAGCTTCCGCCCGGCGTGTCGATCGACTCCCTGGAAGCCGACCCGCGCGGCATCGCCGCCCTGCCACCGGGGCTGCGCCCGCCGGCCCTGCACGCGTACTCCTCGTCCATCACGGACGTCTTCCTGTACGCCGCTCCCGTCGCTCTCCTCGGCTTCGTGCTGGCGTGGTTCCTGAAGGAGGACCGGCTGCGCGGCTCGGTCATGGCACCCGACGTCACCGAGACGCTGGCCAGCAACCCCGTGCACCGGTCGTCGTACGACGAGGTGTGCCGCGCCCTGTCGGTGCTCGGCACCCGCGAGGGACGGCGCGAGGTCTACCGGAAGATCACCGCACGCGCGGGCTACGACCTGCTGCCGGCGGCGAGCTGGCTGCTGCTGCGGATCAAGCGGTACGGCTCCGTGGAGCCGGGCGTGCTCGCCGAGCGTGCCACCGTCCCGCTGGGTGCCGTCCTGGAGGCCGCCCGGCAGATCGAGGAACGGCGGCTGGCCGTCCGCGAGGGCCTCGACCTCGTCCTCACCGAGCAGGGCCGCGTGGTCGCCGAACGGCTCGCGCACGCCCGCGAGGAGTCCCTGGCCGGGCTGCTCGGCGACTGGTGGGGCCCGGACCGGCCCACCGACCTGGTGCAGCTGGTCAGGCAGCTGAACGAGGAACTGTGCGGCTCGGACCGGGAGGAGCCGCACGAAGACCGTCCGGTCACCCGCTCGAGATGAGCCGCTTGTCGAACCAGTGCTCGGCGTACGGGCCGGAGTTGTGTGCCGCGGTCTCCTCGTAACCGAGCCGCGCATACAGCGCCCGCGCCTCCACCAGGTCGCTCCGCGTGTCGAGGATCATCCGCTCGGCGCCGAGGGTTCGCGCGGCGTCCTCGGCGGCGGCGACGAGCAGCGCGGCCCCGCCCTTCCCGCGCAGCTCCGGCAGCAGGAACACACGCGTGAGCTCGGCGGTCGACGGATCCTCCGTCAGCCGTACGCCCGCCGTGCCGTCGTACCGCGCCACCAGCAGGCACCCCGCGGGCGGGGTGAGGTGGTCGCCCGCGTTCGCCGCGATCTCCCGCTCCAGTTCGGCCGGGTCGGTCCGGCGGCCCTGGTGCAGCAGGTACCAGCGGTCGCTGACCTCCGTGTAGTACGCCCGCCAGAGCGCGGCGGCGTCCGGGGAGTCGACGGGTTCGGGAGCGACGGTCCAGGTCATGCCGCTCATTGTCGGGAGACGGTGTGCGGGGCCCGCAACCGAATATGCGTCACCTCGGGCTCCGGCCGCGGACGGGGGTCGTTTGGGCGGGGGTGGGTGGGCAACCCGGTCAGCGGACCGGCCCGGTGAAGGGCCGGTCGGGTCGAGAACCCGGAAGGCATTCATGTCTGGCTGGATCATTGCTCTGATCGTGATTGCGGCGGTGGTCGTCCTCATCGCGGGCGCCTTGGCCCTGCGCGGCCGTGGTGCGACCGGCGGCCGGGACCTGCGGCGACGCTTCGGGCCCGAGTACGACCGGGCCGTGGCCCGGCACGACGGCGACACCAAGGCCGCCGAGCGCGAACTCACCGAACGCCTGGAGCGCCACGGCAACCTGCGGGAACGGCCCCTCGAGCCCGTGCAGCGCGAGCAGTTCGAGGCCCGCTGGACGGCAGCCCAGGAGCGGTTCGTCGACTCGCCGCAGGACGCGGTGAGTGAGGCGGACCGGCTGCTCGCGGAGCTGGCCGGGGCGCGCGGCTTCCCGGACGGCGGGCAGTACGAGGAACAGCTCGCCGCGCTGTCCGTGCACCACGCGGACCACGTGCACGGCTACCGGCGCGTCCACCGCATCGCACGCGCACAGGTCAGCGGCGCCCAGGAAGGGCGGACGGACGCCGCGCAGGACGGCCCCACCGCCACCGAGGAGATGCGCGAGGCCATGGTCGAGGCCCGCGCCCTGTTCGACGACCTGGTACGCCCGGCCCGCGAGGACGACGGGCGCCCCGCCGCCGAGCAGAAGACCGGGCGCCCGGCCCACGCCGGTGGCCGCCACCACCTGCTGTGGGGCTTCAGGCGGCACGCGAAGGGGAGTTGAGACATGACCGACGTGACACGACCCACGGGCGGCGGCGCGGAAGGCGAGCCCGACCGCACCCAACGCCGCGAGGACCTCACCGGCCACGAGGCGGCCCCCGCGACGGCCCGCGAGACCGGCGGCACCGGCGGCACCGCGCGCGATGAGGCGCCCATCCCGAGCCCCACGAGTCCCTCGGGACCCGCGGACCCGGCCGCCCCCACGGCCCGTATGGCCCCGCTGCTCCCGCACGACGAGACCGACAAACTGGGACTGCGGATGCAGCAGGCGGTCTCCGGGTTCGTGGACGGCCCGCGGGCCGCCGTCGAAGAGGCGGACCACGTGCTGGAGGAGATCGCCGCCCGCTTCACGGACGCGGTGACCCAGCGGCGCCGTACCCTGCGCAGGTCCTGGCAGTCGACGGACGAGGGCACGCCCGCGACCACCGACACCGAACAACTCCGCCTGGCCCTGCAGGACTACCGCGAACTGGCGGAGCGGTTGCTGCACCCCTGACCTTTCAAGAGGCCGCCGTCCGGCGCTCCCGCCACTGTCGTACGACATCTTCGACGTCGTACGGCTTCAGACCCAGCGGCGGGCCGGGCGGCGGCTTGAACATCATGTCGCGGATCTTGACGTTGATGTCCTCGACGATCTTGCGCACGGCCCGCTCGGACGGTGCCTTCGCGGCGGCCACGAGGGCGTCCTCCGCCTCCTTGCGCAGGGCCAGCGTCGGCGGCAGGACCGACACGCCCTCGCGGGCCAACTTCCGCTTGATCCACCACTGTTCGTCGTACGTCGCCTCGACGTCTCTCGGCAGTGGCTTGCCCGCGCCCGGCAGATGCGCGAAGTCGCCGCGCGCCTCCGCGTCGCGGATCTGCTTGTCGGTCCAGGACTCGAAGCTCACGCCCGGTGGCTTTCGCTCGGTCATGGGGCCATTGTGCCGGACGCCGTACCGTCGGGCGATTTATCATTCGGCGGCGGTGGGCCAACCAGTCCGCCGGGCAAGGACGTTGAGCCC
>NZ_JBQQCE010000373.1:0-9800 GCF_052245645.1 Streptomyces sp. KR55
TCGACACCGAGGACGAGGCCGTCGAACTGGCGAACGCCACCTCCTACGGGCTCTCCCTCGGGATCTTCACCCGGGACATGGGCCGCGGCCTCGAACTCGCCCGCCGCATCCCCACCGGCATCGCCCATGTCAACGACCAGACCGTCGGCGACGAGGCCACGATCCCCTTCGGCGGACTCGGTGACTCCGGGAACGGCTCCCGCTTCGGCGGCGCCCAGAACAGCGTCGAGGCGTTCACCGAGCTCCGCTGGATCACCGCGCGCCGCAGCGTCCCGTTCTACCCCTTCTGACCGGTGTCGGCGCCGGGACGCCGGCGCCAGGCCCCTCACCCCGTTCAGCTGCCGCTCTTCACCCCACAGTTGTGGAGGATTCCCATGACCCTGGCCGATGTCGTCCCGGGTACCGCCGCCCAGGAGCGCTCCCGCGCGCTCCGCAGGGTCGTCCTGTCGAGCTTCCTCGGCAGCACGATCGAGTTCTACGACTTCATCCTGTACGCCACCGCCTCCTCGCTCGTCTTCGGGCCGGTCTTCTTCTCCGGTCTGGGACCGGCGGTCGCCACCGTCGCCTCCTACGCCACCTTCGCGATCGGCTATCTGTCGCGGCCGCTGGGCGGCATCGTCTTCGGGCACTTCGGTGACCGCATCGGCCGCAAGAGGATGCTGCTCCTGTCCATGACCGTCATGGGTGTCGCCTCGACACTCATCGGCCTTGTGCCCGCGGTGCCGGTGTGGGGCGCGGTCGCACTCATCGTGCTGCGTGCCGCGCAGGGCATCGCGGTCGGCGGCGAGTGGGGCGGCGCGGCGCTCATGTCGCTCGAGCACGCCGGGCCTCAACGGCGTGGACTCGCCTCATCGTTCACCAACGCCGGTGCCCCGGCGGGCGCGGCACTCGGTACGATCGCCCTCGCCCTCGCCGGACTCCTGCCCCGGGAGGACTTCCTGTCCTGGGGCTGGCGTATCCCGTTCCTGCTCTCTGCAGCCCTGCTGGTCGTCGGCCTCTTCGTACGCCGACGGGTCGAGGAGAGCCCCGTCTTCCAGGAGGCGATGGCCAAGGCGGACGAACAGAAAGCACCTTCAGCCAAGGAGCCGATCCCGCTGCTGCGGATCCTGCGGCGGCCGCGGAACCTGCTCACCGCCGGACTCGTGTGCATGGCCGGCTTCGCGATCCAGGCGCTGTTCTCCACGTTCGGCATGACGTACGCCGTACAGCACGGCATCACGGAGGGGCAGGCGCTCGCGGCCTTCGCGATCGCCGAGGTCGTCGCGATCCCCGTCATCCTCGGGGCCGCGCACCTGTCCGACCTGCACGGGCGCAAGCCGGTCATGCTCGCGGGCATCATCGCGATGGCGGTCCTGGCCTGGCCGGTCTTCGCACTGCTGCGCTCAGGCAGCTTCCCGCTGGTGGTCGCAGCCTTCCTGCTCAGCATGTCGCTGTGCCAAAGCCTCACCTTCGGCCCGCTGCCGGCCTTCACCGCCGAGCAGTTCGGCACGCGGGCCCGCTACACCGGGGCGTCCCTCGGCTACCAACTCGCGAGCCTGCTAGGCGCCGGCTTCACACCGATGATCGTCGCCTCCCTGGTGGCGGCGGCGCACGGCGGTGTCGGCAGCACCGTCGGCTACCTGACGGCGCTGTGCGCGATCAGCGCGGTCGTACTCATCGCCTTCGTCCGGGAGACGAGGGACAACGACCTTGCGGCGGATCCCCAGGCATGACGCCCTGGCGCGAGCGGGGCGGCCTGGTCCGGACCGCCCCTACCGCTCGGCCGTCCCAGTGAACTGCTCCCCGGCATACCGCACGAAACTCCGCGCCACACGGCTCAGGAGCCCCTCGTGCGGCCAGGCGACGACAAGCCGCACGGCCTCCGGCTCGGGCGTCGCGATCTCCCTGAAAACCACTTCCAGCCCCTCATACGTCGTGGCCGTACCTGGGCGCTGCAGCATGATCGTCCAGCCGAGCCCGCGGCCGACCAGAGCGCGCACCGTCTCGTAGTTCTGGCTCCGGTACGAGATCCGCGGGGAGAATCCCGCGCGCGAGCACACGTCGGCGGCGTGCGCGGAGCTGGGCGTGGTGTCGAGCAGGACCATCGGCTCCTCGGCAAGCTCACGCAAGTCCAGCGGACCCGGGTCGGCGGCGAGCCGATGGCCGCAGGGCAGCAGGACGCCGGGTCGACGCTCGAGGAGCGGCCGGCTGCCCCACTGCGGGGGCAGGTCCAAGTCGTACACGATGACGAGGTCGAGCTCCCCGCCCTCGAGTCGCCGCTGTAGCTGGTCCTGGACGTCCTCGTGGAAGGTGACCTCGACATCCGGGTACTGGGAGGTGAAGCCCTGGAGGAGCGTGGGCAGCACGGTCGGGCCGACGGTGGGGTAGCAGCCCAGGGAGAGCCGCCCCGTCAGTGTGTCCTCGCCGCCCGCAGCGGCGGCCTCCAGCTCGGCGGCCTGATGCAGGAGCAGGCGCGCATGGGTGAGCACGGCCTCCCCGGCGGGCGTGAGCTGCACCCCGTGCGCCCGCCGCCGCACGCAGAGCGTCGTGCGCAGAGAACGCTCGAGCTCCGTCAGCGCCAGTGACACGGAGGACTGCGAGACGAGCAGCCGCTCGGCCGCCCGGCTGATCGCCCCGGTCTCGGCAACCGCGACGAACACGTGCAATTGCCGCAATGAAAATGAGGGAAGCCGGTCTGTTCGGGGCATTCGGCCAGAATAATCGCGCCTCTTTTGCGAGCAGCAGGGCGGTTCAGCGCCAGCATGCCCTGTCTCGCCCTGCGGGCGTCAACGTCAACAGTTCCGGTTCCGTCCCTGGCTGATCAACTGGTTGCTGCCCTGGGCGGGGTGACGGTTGGCACTCTCCGTCGTTCTGACCTGCGACCACCTCGGCAATCCTCGGGCCACGCGGCCCGCCGAACCCTACGGACCGACCGGGCGAGGAGGCCAGTAGCAGTACGCAGTCGAGTTACTGAATGACGTTACTGAATGACGCGCCCGCCCGGCGGACCGCCAGGAGCGCCGCGCCGATGTCCGCCGCCGCTCGCGGATCGGACAGGGAGCGGCCCGACAACTCCTCGACGCGGCGCAGCCGGTAGCGGACGGTGTTGGGGTGGACGAAGAGACTCCGCGCCGCGTCCGTGGCGGAGCCGGCGGCGGCGTACCAGTGCTCCAGGGTCTCCAGGAGACGGGAACGCTCTGCGGCCGGGAGGTCGAGCAAGGGCTGGAGGACCGCCTCCACGAGGTGTGCCGCCTCGGCCGGGGCGGCGGCGACGACCATGGCGAGCGGATTGTCGTCGAACCGTGCGACGCCGGGGCCGGTGCCCTGGAGGCCAGCCAGCGCCAGACGGGCGAAGCGCAGAGCCTGGGGGGTGTCCCGCAGCGAGTGAAAGCACGGGCTGACACCTACGCGGGCGCCCGCGCGGCGCAGGATGCGCAGGCAGGTGCTCTCCGCCGTCGCCGTGGGCAGGGCGGCCAGACCGATCTGCTGGTCGGGCAGCAGTCGCCAGGCGAAGTGGACCTGGGCCTGACGCAGCGCCGCTTCCGTCCCCGCCAGCGGCTCCTCGCCGGGAGCGTCGGCCGCCGCCGCGGCGACCACGTAGGGCCCGCGGTCGGGCAGACCCAGCTCGCGGGCGGCCTCCCACAGCGTGCGGTCGGCGATGACGCCGGTGAACAGCGCCTCCACCAGTGCCGAGCGGCGCGCCTGACGTCGCGAGGTCAGCTCGGCGGTGGTCTCCCGGTAGGCCGCCGCCACCGCCTCCGCGTAGCGGCCGAACAGGGCCCAGATCTCCGCGGACTGGGACACCAGTTGGGCGTCGGTGACCTCGGGATGGGTGCGTGCCTCGGCGAGGATATCCGTCCACAGGAGCTCGAAGCCGATCCGGTACGCGTGCAGGGTGTCCGCCAGCGGCACGCCCTGCTCGGCGCGGAGGCGGCCGGTCTCCCGGGCCGGGCTCGGGTCCTGCGCGCCCGCGCGGCCGAGCTGGTTCAGGAGCAGGTCCGCGTTGGCGGTGCACGAGCGGCGCAGCGAGTCGAAGGGGATCAGCGACTCGTCCTTGTAGGCATCGACGTCCGAGCGGATGCGCTGCGCCATCCGCTCGCCCAGTTCCGGCAGCCTCGCATGAAGCGCCGAGACCACCCCTGAGAGGTTCATTCCCGCAGCGTAACGCCCCTGTTTTGTGCTCGGGAACAATCCGGGAGGGCAGACGCTGTCCTACCGTACATAGGCCATCGCCACGGACATCTGCACGATGTCGTCAACGTGAACAGCGGATTTCGAGGGCGACGTTCGTGGAGGCG
Organism: Streptomyces sp. KR55; assembly: GCF_052245645.1. NCBI lineage: Bacteria > Bacillati > Actinomycetota > Actinomycetes > Kitasatosporales > Streptomycetaceae > Streptomyces > Streptomyces sp. KR55. The sequence goes on from NZ_JBQQCE010000373.1 coordinate 4,278, forward strand.
GTCATGGCCAATCTGGCGGAGTTCCTGGTGGAGACGGCACGGCGGCAGCCGGAACGCCCCGCGCTGCGACTGGGGAGCCAGGTGACCAGCTACGCGGAGCTCGACGAGCGCAGCGCCCGCGCCGCCGCGCTGCTGCGGGCCGAGGGCGTACGGCCGGGAGACCGGGTCGCTCTGATGCTGCCCAACGTTCCCGAGTTCGTCGTCCTGTACTACGGCGTGCTGCGCGCCGGAGCGGTCGTCGTGCCGATGAACCCGCTGCTGAAGACCCGGGAGACCGAGTACCACCTGCGCGACTCGGGCGCGGAGATGCTCTTCGAGTGGCACCAGGCGCCGGGCGAGGGCGCGCAGGGCGCGGCCGCCGCCGGAGTGCGGCACATGGCCGTCGAGCCCGCCGCCTTCGCGGGCCTGCTGGCCGGTCACGAGCCGCTGCCGGAGGTGAGCGAGCCGGACAGCGAGGACGTGGCCGTGCTGCTGTACACCTCCGGCACCACCGGCCGCCCCAAGGGCGCCACGCTCACCCACGCCGGGCTGCGGCACAACACCGAGGTCAACGCGGTCGATGTGCAGCGGATGACGGCGGAGGACGTGGTCGTGGGCTGTCTGCCGCTGTTCCACATCTTCGGCCAGATCTGCACGATGAGCGTGACCGTCCGCGCCGGTGCCTCGCTCACCCTGATCCCCCGCTTCGACCCGCAGACCGTGCTGGACGCCATCGCCCGCGACCGGGCGACGATCTTCGAGGGCGTACCGACCATGTACGCGGCGCTGCTCCAGCATCCGTCGGAGGCCGACGTGTCCACGCTGCGGATGTGCGTCTCCGGCGGAGCCTCGCTGCCGGTGGAGATCCTGCACGGCTTCGAGCGTCGCTTCGGCTGCGTGGTGCTGGAGGGCTTCGGTATGTCCGAGACGAGTCCGGTGGTCACCTTCAACCACCCCGACCGGCCGCGCAAGGCCGGGTCCATCGGCACCCCGATCAAGGACGTGGAGGTGCGGCTCCTCGACGACAAGGGCCAGGACGTGGCTCCCGGCGAGATCGGCGAACTGGCCGTCCGCGGGCCGAACGTGATGAAGGGGTACTGGAACCGCCCGGAGGAGACGGCGGCCGCCATGCCGGACGGCTGGCTGCGCAGCGGCGACCTCGCGCGCCAGGACGAGGACGGCTACCTGTACATCGTCGACCGCAAGAAGGACATGATCATCCGCGGCGGCTACAACGTCTACCCGCGCGAGATCGAGGAGGTGCTCCACGAGCACCCGGCCGTTGCGCTGGCCGCGGTGGTGGGCGTGGCCGACGCACATCTTGGCGAGGAGATCGCGGCCGCGGTGGTGCTGCGCCCGAAGGCGCAGGCCACGCCCGACGAGCTCCGGCAGTTCGTCAAGGAGCGGGTGGCGGCGTACAAGTACCCGCGCGAGGTGTGGCTCGTGGACACGCTGCCGACCGGCCCCAGCGGCAAGATTCTCAAAAGGGAGATCAGCGCGCCGACGGGGTGAGGTCGATCGTCTCCACCTCCGCGCCTGGCTGTCCAGTATGCGACCCGTTCGGTCCCCGCCCTCCGTGGCGTGCGGGGACCGAACGCTGCATCTGCGCTCTTGAACAGCGGGTCCGCAGAGGCTCCGCTTCACGGTGTTACGGCGTGAACAGGGCGAGGTTCACCTCGTTGGCCATCCGCTCATAGCCGGCGTCGTTGGGGTGCAGGTGGTCGCCGCTGTCGTAGGCGTCGTTGAGGGCCAGAGGGTCGTCGGGGTCATGCATTGCCTTGTCGAAGTCGATGACGCCGTCGAAGTCGCCACTGTTGCGGATCCACCCGTTGACGTCTTGGCGGACCCAGCCGCGCAGGGCTTCGGGATGGATGCCGAGGTCCCGCGCGACATGCGCGACGGGCCGGCCGGTGACCCGGACTTCACGGACCGCGCGCTCGCGGAGCTCGTCCGGGTATTTACGTGGTGCTGCCATGGTGCTGGTGGATCTCCCTCGCCAGGATCGTAACCCTGGCATCACGGACTCCGCGAAACGGGGTGCAGCTCAGGATCTGATCGCGAAGCTGTACCGGGTGCGGCTGACCGAGCCAGGGCGTGGGCAAGTACCTGCGCCGCTGGGGCTTGTCCTTCCAGGGCCCGGACAAATGGGCGGTGGAGCAGGACGCGGAAGCGGTGCGTGTCTGGCGGGAGGAGACCTGGCCGGCGATCCGGGCCAGGGCGAAGGCCGAGGGTGGTGAGGTGCTCTTCGCCGACCAGGTCGGCATCCGTTCCGACCAGGTCACCGGCCGCACCTGGGGCGCCAAGGGGTGCACCCCCGTCGTGCGCCGCACGGGCAACCGGTTCTCGGTCAACGCGATGTCCGCGATCAGCACGAAGGGCCGGATGCACTTCATGGTGTTCACCGAGGCCTTCGACGCCGACGTCATGTGTCGCTTCCTGGACCGGCTCGCGGGCCACGTCGACCGTAAGGTGCACCTCGTCGTGGACGGCCACTCCGCGCACCGCTCCCGCAAGGTCCGCGCCTGGCTGGCGGATCACCCGGACCGCATCGAGCTGCACTTCCTGCCGTCGTACTCGCCGGAGCTGAACCCTGACGAGCTGGTCACTGCCGACCTCAAACGGAGCTTCCGATGCACAGCCGGCCCGCGACCAGGCCCAGCTCGCCGCTGAGACCCGCCGGTTCTTCCACCGGCGCCAGGGGTCAGCCACACATCGTCCGCTGCTACTTCGGCAGCCCACACGTCCGTTACGTCCTCGAATAGGACCCTTTCGGTTTCGGATCAATAAGTGGAAGGGCATCCGCACACCCGAGGACATCCAGGAGCGCATCACCGCCTGCACGGACCTCGACACCCTCGCCCACTGGCTCGACCGGGCCTGGACCGCGACCGACGCCAGAGATCTGTCCGCCTGAAAGGCCGACGAACGGGCACCCCCGTCGGGTCACCGGGTCGTCGATCGGTAGGGCGTCCGCCGTAGGAGAACTCATCGCGCCCGGCCCCAAGACCATGCTCAGGAATCTGGTCAGACGTTCGATCCGTCGGGATGCTCGGAGTAAACGGGATGCTCAGCGCAACCCGGGTTGTTCGGTGTCGGAAACCGCAATGGGGAGCTACGGCCATGAAGGCGATCGTTCAGGATGCGTACGGGTCGGAGGATCTCCTGGACCTGCGTGACATCGACCGCCCCGTACCGGGCGACGACGAGGTGCTCGTCGAGGTACGTGCCGCCGGTGTGGGGCCCGAAGTGTGGCACCTGATGACAGGCAAGCCGTACGTGGCCCGGGTCGCCCTCGGACTTCGCAGGCCCAAGAACCCCGTCCGGGGCTGGGACGGGGCCGGGCGGGTCGAGGCGGTCGGGGCGAAGGTGACCGACTTCAAGCCGGGGGATGAGGTGTTCGGCAACTGCGAGGGGGCCTTCGCCGAGTATGCGCGTGCCAAGGCCGACAGGATTGTGCTCAAGCCCGCCAACCTCACGTTCGAGCAGGCCGCCGCCCTCCCTGTCTCCGGCATGACCGCCCTCCAGGCCCTCAGCGGCAAGTCCCGCCCCCAGCCCGGTCAGCGGGTCCTCGTCATCGGCGCGTCCGGCGGCGTGGGAACGTACGCCGTCCAGCTCGCCACGATGTACGGCGCCGAGGTCACCGGCGTCTGCGGTCCCGCCGGCGCGGACCTCGTCCGGTCCCTGGGCGCCACCCACGTCATCGACTACACGCGCGAGGACATCACCGACAGCCCGCACCGCTATGACGTCATCGTCGACAACGCGGGACTTCGGCCGCTGCCCGTACTCCGCCGAGCCCTCACGCCACGCGGCACTCTCGTCATCGTCGGCGGCGAGGGCGGGAGCGGTTTCCTCGGCGGTATGAGCCGTGGCCTGTGAGCCGTCCTGCTCTCCCCCTTCATCGCCCAGAACCTCCGCAACCTCGTCTCCCTCACCCGCCGCGAGGACCTCCTGACCCTGAAGGACCTCACCGAGAAGGACCAGATCACCCCGGTCATCGACCGCACCTACCCCCTCGCCGAGGCACCCTCAGCCATCCACCACCTGAGGCAGGGCCACCCCCGGGGCAAGCTCGTCGTCACCATCTGACGACTGCCCGCCCCAGCCCGGTCAGCGGGCCGGAATTGGGTTGAGGTGCTCGGCGTGGCGCTTTCAGAATGCGACATGGACGACAACCCCACCATCACCCAGCTCCCCGCCGCCCTGACGGAGTTGCAGGCCGCTGCCCAGGCCGCCGGTTTCACCATGTCGTGCGAACCCCGTACCGGGAGCCTGCTCGCCACCCTCGCCGCGACCCGCCCCGGCGGTCGGATCCTCGAACTGGGGACCGGTGTCGGCGAAGGCACCGCCTGGCTGCTCGGCGGGATGGACAAGGCGGCCGAGCTGGTGAGCGTGGAGCTCGACGACGCCGTGCAGGGCATCGCTCGGCGGCAGTTCGACGGCGACGAGCGCGTCCGCTTCGTGACCGGCGACGGCGGGCGCTGGCTGGAGGAGTACGACAGCGCCCCCTTCGACCTCGTCTTCGCGGACACCTGGCCGGGGAAGTTCACTCACCTCGACCGGGTCCTGGAGCTGGTCGCGCCCGGCGGGATGTACGTCATCGACGATCTGACGCCCCAGCCCGGCTGGCCGGACGGTCACGAGGCCGCCGTGACCGATCTGCTGGCCGCACTGGAGGAACGCTCCGACTTCCGCACCACCCGGCTGACCTGGTCGAGCGGCCTGCTCATCGCCGTACGGGACGCAGCAGATGACGTAGTGGACGTGCGAGCCGGCGTCTGAATCACCAGGTCCAGGCCCAGCTCCGTACGCGCCGCCCGCACATGGTGCAGCCCTTCGACCGCATCGAGTCCTGATGCTCGCCGACCCGGCGCCCACGCGGCCGGGCCACCAGCGCCTCAAGCCCACCCCCGTTAGACTCTTCATTCGCGCTGGTCAGAGCCATGCGCGTGGTGTACCACCAGCAGACCAAGAACCTGCTGTTGGCCTTGAGGGAGAAGCGACTACCCAACGCGTCGCGGTCCTTCGGAGACGCGAAACGGCCCAACCGGCTCGCTCGAGATCATTCACGGGCTGCCCTCAGGCCGCCGCCCTTGGCGCGCAGCCAAGGGAAACCCGCTGGTCACGGCAGGCATGGCGGGCGTGGTGGTCGCAGGTGGTCGCACGAGACTGGGAGTGTCGGCCCCTCCTCCGCCTCCGGGAGGCGATCCCCATGCGCACCACCGCCGGCCGCGGCCGCGTCTACCGCAGGTGCGGCTGCCGAGACACCCACCGCCGCCAGCTCGGAGCGCGCTGCCCCCACCTGCTCACCGACGGTCACCACGGGACGTGGACGTTCGCCGTCGACATCCCCGCTCTACGCCGCCACCGCACCACCGTCCGGCGAGGCGGCTTCACCAGCCACGACGCCGCCGAGGCCGCACTGCGGACGTTCCTGGAGGGCGAGGTCGGCGGCTTCAACGCCGACCCGAACCAGACCGTCGCCGACTACCTGAACACCTGGCTGACGGCGAAGACGCTGGTGCTCAAGCCGACCACCATGGC
>NZ_JBQQCE010000374.1:0-9759 GCF_052245645.1 Streptomyces sp. KR55
GTCGGCGGGGCCTCGGCCAGGAGTGCGCCCGGCATTCCCTCGAGGACCGGACCGCCGAGCCGCGCCCGCACCCGGACCGCGTCCGGACCCCACGGCTCGATGCGTACGGTCTCCTGGCGGCCGCTCCACTCCAGACCGCCGTCCCGCTCACGGAACGTGCCGACGGTGGGGGAGGACTGGGCCAGGCTGACCTTGGGCTGGTTTTCGGCAGGCTGATTCACTTGGGGGCTCCTGTGAGGAGTGCAGACAGGGAGGTGCCTTGAAGGGGGTGGTGCGACCGGTGTCAGGACCGTCAGGATCCGGACGGAACCGGTCCCGAGCTCGCCCGGACCGTCAACTCGGGGGCGATCAGCACGACCTCGTCACTGCCCCGCCCGTCCAGCTTCGCGACCAGATGTTCCACGGCGTGCCGGCCCATCTCCTGAGCCGGGATGGCGACCGACGTCAGCCGCACCGACGCCTGGGTGGCGACCTGGTCCGGGCAGATCGCGACCACCGACACGTCCTCCGGCACGGCCCGGCCCTGCTGGCGCAGCAGCGCGAGCAGCGGCTCGACCGCCGACTCGTTCTGCACGACGAACCCGGTCGTCGCCGGACGCTCGTCGAAGACCCGGGCGAGCGTCACCGCCATCGCGTCGTACCCGCCCTCACAGGGGCGGTGCAGCACCCGCAGCCCCAACTCCCGTGCACGGGAGCGGAGTCCGTCGAGGGTGCGCTCGGCGAAACCGGTGTGCCGCTCGTACACCGCGGGGGCCTCGCCGATGACAGCGATGTCGCGGTGACCCAGCTTGGCGAGATGCTCGACGCAGAGCGCGCCCGTGGCCGCGAAGTCCAGGTCGACGCAGGTGAGACCGGTGGTGTCGGCGGGCAGTCCGATCAGGACGGACGGCTGGTCGGTGCCGCGCAGCAACGGCAGCCGGTCGTCGTCCAGCTCGACGTCCATCAGGATCATGGCGTCGGCCAGCCCGCTGCCGGTGACCCGGCGCACCGCGTCGGGGCCCTCCTCGCCGGTGAGCAGCAGGACGTCGTAGCCGTGCGTCCGGGCGGTGGTGGCCACGGCGATGGCGATCTCCATCATCACCGGCACGTACATGTCCGTGCGCAGTGGAATCATCAGGGCGATGATGTTCGACCGGCTGCTCGCCAGGGCGCGGGCGCCGGCGTTCGGGTGGTAGCCCAGCTCCCGGATGCTCTGCTCGACCCGGTGCCGGGTGGTCGCGGAGATGGACCGCTTGCCGCTGAGGACATAGCTCACCGTGCTCGCCGACACTCCGGCGTGCTGGGCGACCTCGGCGAGGGTGACCATCCAGCTCTCCAAGCTTTGTGAAGCGCTTCGACAGTGCGCATTGCGAACAACGGCGGGTGAGGGTGGTTCGACAGTAGCTCCAGCCGGGGTGGGTGTCCATAGTGTGTCGAAGCGCTTCGACAATGATTTTCGGCCGGTACGGCAACCTTGGTGCGCCCGGCGGTCACTGAAGGGACGTAACACGGAACCGTCCCCCGGAAGGACCCCCCATGCAACACCGCAGACCGCGCCTGTCCAAGAAGGCGAAGACGCTGGTCGCCGCCTCCGTCGCCCTCGCGGCCGCCGCGGGCGTCACCGTCGCCCAGGCCGGCGAGTCGAGCAAGAAGTGCACCGCCTTCGACACCATCACGCTCGGCAAGTACTACGTGAACAACAACCTATGGGGTCAGGACAAGGGCACCGGCAGCCAGTGCGTCTGGGACAACTCCGCAAACTCGGGGTCCGGCAACACGATCTCCTGGGGCACGGACTACACCTGGGCCAACAGCGCCACCGGCAAGGACTCCGACGTGAAGTCGTACGCGAGCACCGTCCTCGGCTGGCACTGGGGCTGGAAGACGGACAAGGCGAGCACCGAGCTGCCCATCCGGGTCGGCGACCGCAAGCCGGTCCGGACCACCTGGGACTTCTCGGTCAGCTCGAACCCCGGCACGATGAACGTCGCCTACGACCTGTGGCTGCACACCAAGAACACCGCGGACTGGCAGGACCAGCCCACCGACGAGGTCATGATCTGGCTCAACCGCCAGGGCGGCGCCGGCCCGCTGGGCACCAAGTACGGCAGCGTCAGCCTCGGTGGCGCGATGTGGGACATCTACCAGGGCGACATCGGCTGGAACGTCTACTCCTTCGTCCGCCGCACCAACACCACCAAGGCCACCCTCAACCTCGACGACTTCACCCAGGCACTCGTTCGGCGCAAGCTGCTCAGCAACGACAAGTACGTCTCCGGGATCGAGGCCGGCACCGAGGTTTTCGAGGGCAAGGGCCGCCTTGACACCAAGGCGTACTCCGTCGACATCGGCTGAACGACTGCGCGCGGGGTGGTGGCCTCGGCCCGGATCGGGTACATACGATCGAGTAGCACCCGTCGGTAACCAAATGGACCCTGATCCCGATTCGCGGCGAGGTGAGCCTCATGTCCGCAGCTCCCACCCGACCCACTGTCACCGAACGTGAGGCCCGCCAGGTGGCGGAGGCGGCCCGTGAACAGGACTGGCGCAAGCCCAGCTTCGCCAAGGAACTGTTCCTCGGCCGCTTCCGCCTCGACCTCATCCACCCCCACCCCCTGCCCGCCGACGACGACGTCCAGCGGGGCGAGGAGTTCCTCGCCAAGCTGCGCGACTTCTGCGAGACGAAGATCGACTCCGCCCGCATCGAGCGGGACGCCCAGATCCCCGACGAGGTGATCGACGGGCTCAAGGAGCTCGGCGCCCTCGGCATGAAGATCGACACCAAGTACGGCGGGCTCGGCCTCACCCAGGTGTACTACAACAAGGCGCTCGCGCTGGCGGGCTCGGCCTGCCCCGCGGTCGGCGTACTGCTCTCGGCGCACCAGTCGATCGGTGTGCCGCAGCCGCTGAAACTGTTCGGCACACAGGAGCAGAAGGAACGGTTCCTGCCACGCTGCGCCCGCACCGACATCAGCGCCTTTCTGCTGACCGAGCCCGACGTCGGCTCCGACCCCGCCCGGCTGGCCACGACCGCGGTGCCGGACGGGGACGACTACGTCCTCGACGGGGTGAAGCTGTGGACCACCAACGGGGTGGTCGCCGACCTGCTGGTGGTCATGGCCCGGGTGCCGAAGAGCGAGGACCACAAGGGCGGCATCACCGCCTTCGTCGTGGAGACCAACTCGCCCGGCATCACCGTGGAGAACCGCAACGCCTTCATGGGCCTGCGCGGCATCGAGAACGGCGTCACCCGCTTCCACCAGGTCCGTGTCCCCGCCGCCAACCGCATCGGGCCGGAGGGCGCCGGCCTGAAGATCGCGCTGACCACACTCAACACCGGGCGGCTCTCCCTGCCCGCGTCGTGCGTCGGCGCCGGCAAGTGGTGTCTGAAGATCGCCCGGGAGTGGTCGGCGGCGCGCGAACAGTGGGGCAAGCCGATCGCCGAGCACGAGGCGGTCGGGGCGAAGATCTCCTTCATCGCGGCCACCACCTTCGCCCTGGAGGCCGTGACCGACCTTGCCTCGCAGATGGCCGACGAGGACCGCAACGACATCCGCATCGAAGGGGCGCTCGCCAAGCTCTACGCCTCCGAGATGGCCTGGCGGATGGCCGACGAACTCGTCCAGATCCGCGGCGGCCGCGGCTTCGAGACGGCCGAGTCCCTGCGGGCGCGCGGCGAGCGCGGGGTGCCGGCCGAACAGGTCTTGCGGGACCTGCGGATCAACCGCATCTTCGAGGGCTCGACCGAGATCATGCACCTGCTGATCGCCCGCGAGGCGGTCGACGCCCATCTGTCGGTCGCCGGAGACCTGATCGACCCCGACAAGACCCTGCAGGACAAGGCGAAGGCGGGCGCGAACGCCGGTGTCTTCTACGCCAAGTGGCTGCCGAAGCTCGTCGCGGGACCGGGTCAACTCCCCTCGTCCTACGGCGAGTTCAAGCACGGGATCGACCTCTCCCCGCATCTGCGCTACGTCGAGCGGCACGCCCGCAAGCTCGCCCGCTCCACCTTCTACGCCATGTCCCGCTGGCAGGGCCGGATGGAGACCAAGCAGGGCTTCCTGGGCCGGGTCGTCGACATCGGTGCCGAACTGTTCGCGATGAGCGCGGCCTGCGTACGTGCCGAGCTGCTGCGTCGCCGGGGCGAGAACGGCCGGGAGGCCTACCAGCTGGCCGACGCCTTCTGCCGCCAGGCCCGCATCCGCGTCGACGAGCTCTTCGGCCGCCTGTGGACCAACACCGACGACCTCGACCGGCAGGTCGTCAAGGGCGTCCTGGCGGGCCGCTACGAGTGGCTGGAGCACGGCGTCATCGACCCCTCGAGCGAGGGCCCGTGGATCGCGGATGCGACCCCCGGACCCTCCCAGAAGGAGAACGTGCACCGACCTGTCAGGTGAGGCCGGTCGTCAACACCACTTGTCGCTCGGATCCCGCGTCGTCCAGGAGCAGGAGTCGACCTTGGTGCCGCTCGCCTTGGTGAGCGTGGCGGTGTCGCTGGTGTTGTTCCACACGTACCAGCGGCGGTCCTGGTACTTGTTCGACGCGGTGTCCTTGCCGACGCCGGTCTTCACCTTCATCGTCTTGCCCGCGCCGATCCTGACGTTGGGAAAGACGTACTTGTGGTTCGCCTTGTCCTTCAGAACCCAGCCCTTCAGCGAGATCGACGAGCTGCTGGTGTTCTTGATCTCCACCCACTCGCCGTTGAGGCTCGTGTTGGAGCCGGTGTCCGAGCCCGGGCTGTCGAACCAGACATGGCGGATGACCACGCCGCCGGCCGCCTGGGCCGGAGTGCTGAGCACGGTGCCGGTGAGCGCCATCGCGCCTGCGAGCGCGGGCAGGGCAAAAGCAGCGCGTATGCGCATGGAGAGATCCCCCCAAGGATGTCGTCCGAAGTCATGCGACGGCCGGGCCCCCGCCCGGCCATGACCGTAGTGTTATCACGCGATCTTCACGCCAGTTTCACAAACCCCGGATCCGCTCACTCCAGCCACAAGCCCGACAAGGCGCCCGCCCGAGGGACACCCTGTCCTGACGGACATCCGTTGCGGCAACAATGGGGGGATGAGCGACAGTCCAGCCCCCCTCGCCGACCCGCACCTCGTCTACGACCCGGTGACGGCAGACGGCCCGAAGGACGTGGTGATCCTCGGCTCCACCGGGTCGATCGGCACCCAGGCCATCGACCTCGTGCTGCGCAACCCCGACCGGTTCCGGGTCACCGGACTCTCCGCCAACGGCGGCCGGGTCGCCCTCCTCGCCGAGCAGGCGTTCCGGCTGCGGGTCCGGACCGTCGCGGTCGCCCGCGAGGACGTCGTACCGGCGCTGCGCGAAGCCCTGAGCGCCCAGTACGGCACCGGTGAGCCGCTCCCCGAGATCCTGGCCGGCCCCGACGCGGCCACCCACCTGGCCGCCTCCGACTGCCACACCGTCCTGAACGGCATCACCGGTTCCATCGGCCTCGCCCCGACCCTCGCCGCCCTGGAGGCGGGCCGCACCCTCGCGCTCGCCAACAAGGAGTCGCTCATCGTGGGCGGCCCGCTGGTCAAGGCCCTCGCCAAGCCCGGCCAGATCATCCCCGTCGACTCCGAGCATGCCGCCCTCTTCCAGGCGCTGGCGGCCGGCACCCGGACCGACGTACGCAAGCTCGTCGTCACCGCGTCCGGCGGCCCCTTCCGCGGCCGTACGAAGGCGGAGCTGGCGAACGTCACCGTCGAGGACGCCCTCGCCCACCCCACCTGGGCCATGGGCCCGGTGATCACGATCAACTCCGCGACCCTGGTCAACAAGGGCCTGGAGGTCATCGAGGCGCACCTGCTGTACGACATTCCCTTCGACCGCATTGAGGTGGTCGTGCACCCGCAGTCGTATGTCCACTCGATGGTTGAGTTCACGGACGGATCCACGATCGCCCAGGCGACGCCCCCCGACATGCGCGGGCCCATCGCCATCGGCCTCGGCTGGCCGGAACGCGTCCCCGACGCGGCCCCCGCCTTCGACTGGAGCAAGGCGTCGACCTGGGAGTTCTTCCCGCTCGACAACGACGCCTTCCCGTCCGTCGAGCTCGCCCGACACGTCGGCGAGCTCGCAGGCACGGCCCCGGCGGTGTTCAATGCCGCCAACGAGGAGTGCGTGGAGGCGTTCCGCAGTGGAGCGCTGCCGTTCAACGGGATCATGGAAACCGTCACGCGGATCGTCGACGAACACGGCGTCCCGCGCACGGGAACCTCACTGACCGTGTCGGACGTCCTCGAAGCGGAGACCTGGGCGCGCGCCCGGGCCCGGGAACTGACGGCACAGACGGCCACCGCGGAGGCGCGTGCATGACGACCCTGATGATGATCCTCGGCATAGTCGTCTTCGCGGTCGGCCTGCTGTTCTCGATCGCGTGGCACGAGCTGGGGCACCTGTCCACGGCCAAGCTCTTCGGCATCCGCGTGCCGCAGTACATGGTCGGCTTCGGCCCGACCATCTTCTCGCGCAACAAGGGCGAGACCGAGTACGGCATCAAGGCCATCCCGCTCGGCGGCTACATCCGCATGATCGGCATGTTCCCGCCCGGCCCCGACGGCAGGCTGGAGGCCCGCTCCACCTCGCCGTGGCGCGGCATGATCGAGGACGCCCGCTCGGCGGCCTTCGAGGAGCTCAGGCCCGGCGACGAGAACCGCATGTTCTACACGCGCAAGCCGTGGAAGCGGGTCATCGTGATGTTCGCGGGCCCCTTCATGAACCTGATCCTGGCGGTGGTGCTGTTCCTCACCGTCCTGATGGGCTTCGGCATCTCCCAGCAGACCACCACCGTCAGCTCGGTCTCCCAGTGCGTCATCGCCCAGAGCGAGAACCGCGACGACTGCCAGAAGTCCGACCCCGCCTCCCCGGCCGCGGCGGCCGGTCTCAAGGCGGGCGACAAGATCGTCGCCTTCAACGGTGTGCGCACGGACGACTGGAACGAGCTCTCCGACCTGATCCGCGCCAACCCCGGCAAGGAGGTGCCGATCGTCGTCGAGCGCAAGGGCGAGGAAGTCACCCTGCAGGCGAAGATCGCCACCAACCAGGTCGCCAAGAAGGACTCCAGCGGCCAGATCGTCCAGGGCGAGTACGTCACCGCCGGCTTCCTCGGCTTCAGCGCCGCCACCGGCATCGTCCGGCAGGACTTCGACGATTCCCTGGTGTGGATGGGTGACCGGGTCGACGAGGCCGTCGACTCGCTCGCCGCCCTGCCCGGGAAGATCCCGGCCCTGTGGAACGCGGCCTTCGACGGCGCCGAGCGCGAACCCGACTCCCCGATGGGCGTGGTGGGCGCGGCCCGCGTGGGCGGCGAGATCTTCACCCTGGACATCCCGCCCACCCAGCAACTGGCCATGGCCCTGATGCTGGTCGCAGGCTTCAACCTCTCCCTGTTCCTCTTCAACATGCTCCCGCTGCTGCCGCTGGACGGCGGGCACATCGCGGGCGCCCTGTGGGAGTCGTTGCGCCGGAACGTGGCGAGGGTGCTGCGCAGGCCGGACCCCGGTCCGTTCGACGTGGCGAAGCTGATGCCGGTGGCCTATGTGGTGGCCGGGATCTTCATCTGCTTCACCCTCCTCGTCCTGATCGCGGACGTGGTTAACCCGGTGAGAATCTCCTAGTCACCCGGCGTTGGCGGCGGTCCGGCATGCTGTGCCGGGCCGCCCTTCCATCGAGTGGGTTTCGACGGGCGTGGTGTGCTGGCGCACAAGCCCGTGCCGTAATCTCGAAGCCTGGAGCCCGCTGCTGACGGGACCGGACCTTGATCCACGACTTGGGGTTGCACAGCAGATGACTGCGATTTCTCTCGGCATGCCGTCCGTTCCGACCAAGCTCGCCGAGCGCCGGAAGAGCCGGCAGATCCAGGTCGGATCCGTGGCGGTGGGCGGCGACGCGCCGGTGTCGGTGCAGTCCATGACGACGACCCGTACGTCGGACATCGGCGCGACCCTCCAGCAGATCGCCGAGCTGACGGCGTCCGGCTGCCAGATCGTCCGCGTCGCCTGTCCGACCCAGGACGACGCCGACGCGCTCGCGACCATCGCGCGCAAGTCGCAGATCCCGGTGATCGCGGACATCCACTTCCAGCCGAAGTACGTCTTCGCCGCGATCGAGGCCGGCTGCGCCGCGGTCCGGGTCAACCCCGGCAACATCAAGCAGTTCGACGACAAGGTCAAGGAGATCGCGCGGGCCGCCAAGGAGCACGGCACGCCGATCCGTATCGGCGTGAACGCGGGCTCCCTGGATCGCCGCCTGCTCCAGAAGTACGGCAAGGCGACGCCCGAGGCGCTGGTGGAGTCGGCGCTGTGGGAGGCGTCGCTCTTCGAGGAGCACGACTTCCGGGACATCAAGATCTCGGTGAAGCACAACGACCCGGTCGTGATGATCGAGGCGTACCGCCAGCTCGCCGCCCAGTGCGACTACCCGCTCCACCTCGGCGTCACGGAGGCGGGCCCCGCCTTCCAGGGCACGATCAAGTCGGCGGTCGCCTTCGGCGCGCTGCTGTCGCAGGGCATCGGCGACACGATCCGGGTGTCCCTGTCCGCCCCGCCCGCCGAGGAGGTCAAGGTCGGCATCCAGATCCTGGAGTCGCTGAACCTCAAGGAGCGCGGTCTGGAGATCGTCTCCTGCCCGTCCTGCGGCCGCGCCCAGGTCGATGTGTACAAGCTCGCCGAGGAGGTCACCGCCGGCCTCACGGGCATGGAAGTGCCCTTGCGCGTCGCCGTCATGGGCTGCGTGGTGAACGGCCCCGGCGAGGCCCGCGAGGCCGACCTCGGGGTCGCCTCCGGCAACGGCAAGGGGCAGATCTTCGTCAAGGGCGAGGTCATCAAGACCGTCCACGAGTCCAAGATCGTCGAGACGCTCATCGAAGAGGCCATGAAGCTGGCCGAGCAGATGGAGGCGGACGGGGTGACGTCGGGCGAGCCGTCGGTGTCGGTGGCGGGCTGAGCCCGGACCCTTTTCCGGCGCCGGTTCGGCGTCGCCGAGCCCGTCGTGTGGGTCCCCCGTTACGAGGGGCGGCGCTGCACAAATTCGGCAGGTACAGTGCGGGGACCAGCAGATCCGACCCTGAGGCCCCGCCCGTGCTGACCCAGACGACCTCCCGGGTCCTCGAACCGAGCGACCTGGACGCCGCGCTCGCCGTCCTCGACCGTGAGCCCGTCGCGAACGCCTTCGTGACGTCCCGGGTCCAGGTCGCCGGACTCGACCCCTGGCGGCTCGGTGGCGAGATGTGGGGCTGGTACGAGGACGGCATGCTGACGTCCCTGTGCTACGCGGGCGCCAACCTCGTCCCCATCTGCGCCACCCCCCGCGCGGTCCGCGCCTTCGCCGACCGGGCGAGAAGGGCGGGCCGCCGCTGCTCCTCCATCGTGGGCCCCGCCGAACCCACCGCCCAGCTGTGGCGTCTCCTCGAACCGCAGTGGGGCCCGGCCCGCGAGGTCCGCGCACACCAGCCGCTCATGGTCACCGACCGCATGCCCGCCGACATCGCCCCGGACCCCTGCATCCGCCGCGTCCGCAAGGACGAGATGGAGACGATCATGCCGGCCTGCGTGGCGATGTTCACGGAAGAGGTCGGCGTCTCCCCGCTGGCCGGTGACGGCGGCCTCCTCTACCAGGCCCGCGTCGCCGAACTCGTCGGCTCCGGCCGCTCCTTCGCCCGCCTCGACGAGCACGGCAAGGTCGTCTTCAAGGCCGAGATCGGCGCAGCGACCGACCGCGCCTGCCAGATCCAGGGCGTGTGGGTGGCCCCCGAGTACCGGGGGAGGGGCCTTG
>NZ_JBQQCE010000375.1:0-9753 GCF_052245645.1 Streptomyces sp. KR55
AGGTCCCGCGACAAGATCAAGGCGACGGCGAAGGACCTGGCGAAGGACATCCGCACCGCGTTTTCCGGCGGGAAGGAAACGGCCCTGCTGGGCCTGGTCGACCGGCAGACGAAGAAGCTGCTCGATGCCGCAGCCAAGCGGGACAAGATCGCCTCCCGGATCGCCGAGGCCAAGAGGTTCGCCAGCGATGTCACCTCGAACGCCCGCCAGGGCGCGAGCCTGTCCAACCTCGGTATGGAGCCCGACAAGATCACCGCTGGTGGCATCAAGGGCGGCCTGGCGCAGAAGCTCTCTCAGGTGCGGCAGTTCACCGCCTACATCAAGATCCTCGCCAAGAAGGGCCTCCACAAAGGTCTGTTGCGGCAGATCCTCAACATGGGCCCCGAGGCCGGGTACGCCTACGCGAGTGCGCTCGTCGGCGCCGACAAGGCGACCTTCAACGAGATCAACAGCATGCAGTCGCAGCTGGACAAGTCGACAAAGAACCTCGGCCGGACCGGCGCCGACCTGCTGTATGACTCCGGCAAGAACGCGTCGAAGGGCTTCCTCAGCGGTCTGATCTCCCAGGAGAAGGCCATCGAAGACCTCATGCTGAAGATCGCCAAGGGCATGCAGGCGTCCCTCCGGAAGGCGTTGGGCATCAAGAGCCCCAGCAAGGTGATGGCCGAGCTCGGCGCCTTCTCCACTCAGGGCCTGGCGCGCGGCCTGGTCGAGGCCCTGCCGGAAGTCGATAGGGCGCTCGGGGTCGTCAGTCAGCGGGTTGCCTCCACTCGCCCCGTGGTCGGCCGCGCGACCGTGGCCGGCGGTCGGGGCGGCGGCATGGTCGTGCACCTGCATGTCGAGGTGGGTCCGGCGTCCGACCCTCAGGCCGTGTGGCGCACCGTGCGCAAGGGCCTGCTGGAGCTGAAGCGGGACATGGGCGGCGCCAGCCTCGGCCTGGCCTGACAAGCGGAGGACGGTGTGGCGCGTCTCATCGCCGAGGTGGCGTTCGGCTACAGCATCATCTCGGCATCGCCCGTGTGGACGGACATCACCCGGTACGTCGACCAGCTCGCCGGGGTCGGCATCGAGCGTGGCGCCCACGATGAGCTGTCGCAGACTGAGTCCGGGACGGCCACGTTGACCCTCGACAACAGCGACGGCAGATTCACCCCGGAACGGTCCGGCCCGTACTCCCCGAACGTGAAGAAGAACGTGCCGATCCGTCTGCGGGTCGTCTCCGCCGATCAGAACTTGATCACCAACCCCAGCTTCGAATCCGGGCTGGCGGACTGGGACAAGACCGCCAGCCCGGCGATCGCCCAGGACGCCACGCACGTGAAGCACGGCTCGCAGGCCATGCGCGTCACCTGGGGCAGCCCCGCCGGACAGGCCGTCTTCACCGAGGTGTACGGGCTGGACATCGGCCAGACCTATACCGCCAGCGCCTATGTGTGGGTACCGACCGGCGCGCCAGCCGTCTTCCCGTACATCCTGGGCATGGCTCTGGGAACTGCGTCGACGCTCAACGACCAGTGGCAGCGGCTCGTCTACACATTCACGGCCACCGACACACAGCACCGGTTCCTGATCCAGACCGTGGGCACACCGACGGCCGGTACTCAGTGCTGGATCGACGCGGTGCAGCTGTGGGAGGGCAGCAGCCCCCTGCCGCTCAACCACCTGGCGAACGGCGACTTCGAGACGTCCGTCTCCAACTGGGCGAGTAGTGGCACACCTGTTGTGGCCCGCTCCACCACACGGGCCCAACGCGGCGCGTCCTCGATGCAGGTCACCTGGGGCGGCATCGACGGCCAGACCGTGACTTCCGACGCCATGGTGGGGCTGACCATCGGGCAGACCTACACGTTCAGCGCGTATGTGTGGGTACCGACCGGTCACTCCACGGTCCGCCTCACCCAGGCCGGCGGGGCGATCGGCGCCGACAGCACCCTGTTCGACCAGTGGCAGCGGATCAGCGTGACCTTCACAGCAACCGCCACCAGCCACCAGGTGCGCATACGACCGAGCGCGATTCCCACCAGCGGACACCAAGTGTGGATGGACGCGGCGCAGGTCGAGGAAGGCTCGACGCCGACCGCGTTCACCACGCTGGACGGGGCGCAGGTCCACCCCCGATTCGTCGGCATGGTCAACAACTGGCCCGTCAAGTGGCACGGCCTCCAGTCGAAGGTGACGATCACCTGCACGGACGTCTTCAAATGGTCGGACCTCGAAGACGAGCTGCTGCCGATGCTGTCGCAGGAGATTCTGCTCGACCTCCCGACCGCGTACTACCCGCTGACTGAGGACGCCGGCGCGGCGACCGCCGGCGACCTGTCCGGCACGGCCGCGGTGGGCACCCTCGCCGTCACCCAGGCAAGATCCGGCGGCACCCTCGAGTTCGCCGCAGACACCGGCCCCAACGGCCTGCTGGCGCCGGTGTTCACGCCCGCCAGCTCGTCAGCCGGAAAGTACCTTAGCGCCGACCTCGGCCCGTCGTTCGTTGCCGCGAACGAGTCGTTCCGCGTGCGCGCCGAAGCGTGGTTCTCCACCAGCACCAACGGCCGTGTGCTGATTGGGCTGGCCTCGTCCGACGGCGCCACCGAGTTGGTGATCCTGTTGGAATCCGGCACCGGCAAACTCGTGGTGGAGAAGGACCAGGGAGCCCAGGGCACGCAGACCTATGTGTTCGCCACTCCGAACTTGGCCGACGGCAACCTGCACCATCTGGTGTACAACGAGTTCGAAAACGTCCTGTACATCGACGGCGTCAGCTACAGCCTGACCGCGTTCAACGGAACCGACTTGCGGCTGCTGACCGTGGGCGGATACCAGGGCGCCCGCCTGTGGAACGGGACGATCGCCCACGTCGCGGTCTACTGCCGGTCGGTCACCGCTGCCGAGCTCGCCGGCCACTACACCACAGGCACGACCGGGCACACGGGTGAGAGCGCGGCGGCGCGCATGGCACGCCTCGCCTCCTACGTCCGTCTCCCTGTCACCACACAGGGCACGGTGTTCGACGCCATGGCGAGCCAGGCGCAGCTGGGCAGTTCCGCGCTGACGCACATGAGGGAGGTCGAGACCACCGAATCGGGCAAGCTGTTGGCCTCCCGCTCGGTGGTGGGCCTGGTCTTCCAGTCCCGCGACTTGCGCTATAACCCGACGCCCGCGGTATCGCTCGCCTACGCGGACCTGGAGACCGACGACGTCGCGCTCGCGGACGACGACCAGAAGATGGTCAACACGGTGGTGGCGAGCCGGCCGGAGGGCGCCACCCAGCGGATCATCAACCAAGCCGCGCTCGACACGTACGGTCCCAAGCCGCGGACACTGTCGCTGCTCAAGGCCAGCGACAACAGCGTGGCCGACGCGGCGAACTGGCTCATCAGCAGGTACTCAGAGACGCCCCCTGAGATCCGGCAGGTACCGATCCAGGCCTACTCGATGCCGCTGGCCACCTACCGGGCACTGCTCGATGTCGACGTGTCCACCGTCCTCGGCCTGACCGGGCTCCCCGATCAGGCGCCGGCCCCGACAGCGACCGTAGTGGCCGAGGGCTACAGCGAGCGCATCTCGGAGAGCCAGCACCTGCTCGACTTCCACACGTCCCGAGCGCAGACCGACAGCGTGTGGGTCCTCGACGACCCCACCTACAGCGTGCTCGGCTCCACGACGCGCCTGGCCTACTGAGAGAGGAGCGCGCCGGTGCCGGACATCCCCGTGCAGCGGGCCGAGACCTTCTACCTGCCGCCCCCGCCGCTGCCCCCAGACGCGTGGGCGCTCGTGCCGCCGGCCGAGCTGTGCCTGCGCTGGTACGAGATGAGGCAGCAGCGCCGCATCGAGCCGCCGACCGGCACGCTGCTCGGTATCCAGCTGTGGGCGCGCATCGACGCCAACCGCTGGGTTGCCGACTGCCCCTGCGGCAGCGCCCAAGTGGTCACGCCCACGGACCCGCGGTTCGCGTGCCCCGAGTGCGGCACCGGCTGGATCGTCGTCGTCTTCCCCGAGGACGTCGCTGCGGCAGAGGCTGCCGTCGCCGAGGAACTGCCTGCGGAGCGGTTCTGGTGGCAGGCCGACGACCCCAACCCGTGGAACCGGCCGCCCGAAGAGCAGTCTCCCGACCAGGGCCAGCCGGTCGGTGAAGGAGTCACGAGCGCGATGTTCGGGGGCGGGGCATGACGTTCGCGCCGAGGACCTGGGTCGTGGGGGAGGTCGTCACGGCCGCCCTGCTCAACCAGGAGATCCGCGATCAGATCAACTCGCTGCTCGCCGCCTGGACGGCGTACACGCCGTCCTGGTTGTCGAGCGGCACCGCTCCGGCGATCGGCAACGGCACCATCGTCGGCCGGTACATGAAGGTCGGCCGCACCGTGTTCCTCGGGATTCATTGGACCGCGGGCAGCACCACCACATACGGGAGCGGCAACTACACCTTCAGCTTGCCCGCGAACAGCGCGAACGCGGGACTCGCGACCATCGGTGTCGCCCAGTACGTCGGTACAGAACGCTGGGGCGGGGAGAGCCTGATCATCTCCAACACATCCAGTATTTCGATCCACTTCCCGCAGGGCGCCACGGACACGCGCCTGAACACATGGACGAACGCGCGGCCCGAAACGGCTGCCGCTACCCACCAGATGCGGATCACGCACACCTACGAAGCAGCCGCCTGACCCCACCCGTGATCCGGGGTGCCCGGCCGATGGCGGGCGCCGGCCGGCTCGAACGACAGGAGGTTGACGTGGACTTTCCCCTGTGGCTGTGGGCGATCCCCGCTGGATCGTTCGCCGTCCTCGAGGGCCTGGCCATCGCCAACCGCCGCCGCGGCGACACCGCGTCCGAGCTTCTCCGCCGCGCGGCCGGCATCCACCCCGTACGCCCCTGGCGGCCCCTCGGCGTCGCTGCCATCACCGCGTTCTGCGCCTGGCTCGCGCACCACCTGATCGGAGGCTGACCGTGGGTACCGCCGAACGCAGCGCGCCCCCATCGGACTGGTCGGGCCTGGAGATGGTCAGCATGACCCGGCTGACCGACGACATCTACTTCGGCTGGCTGGCCCACGAGACCAACCCGACGTTCTGGCACTGGTGCAAGGCGCTGGAGGGCGTTCCCGAGGACCGCAAGGTCCATGAGGGCTGCTGGGTGGCCGCAGGTACGAGCGCCCACACGCTCGTCTCCCGCGAGCCCCTGCACCTAGAGCCGTCCCTGCTGTGGCGCTGCTGCGACCTGCACGGCTTCGTCCGCGACGGGGTGTGGATCCCCGCCTGACCCTCGAAGGAGGACTGCCATGCCCCACCCCACCCCGGGGCGCATCGTGATGTACCGGCTGTCGGAGGACGACGCCCGGCACATCACCCAGCAGCGCGCCCATGACAGCGTCAACGGCAACTTCGTCCGTGAAGGCGACCGCTACCCGGCCGTCGTCGTACGGACCTTCGCCGGGAACCCCGCCGACGTCTGCAACCTCAAGGTCCTCCTGGACGGCGAGGACACCCACTGGGCGACCTCCCGCCATGAGGGCACCGAGCCCGGCACCTGGTCGTGGCCGGAGCGTGTGTGATGGCCCCGCCGCTCAGCCCGGATCGGTTCCTGACGATCCTGCGCGCCGAGGGCCTGACGGTCATCGAGCACGGCGACTGGCGGAACCACAACCGCAACCACAAGGGGCCCTGGGGCCCCATGCACGGCGTGATGATCCACCACACCGTGACCCGCGGCCACGACTACACGGTGGACATCTGCCGCAGGGGCTACGGGTCTCTGCCCGGCCCTCTGTGCCACGGCGTGATCTGCAAGCAGGGCCACGTCCACCTGGTCGGCTACGGCCGCGCCAACCACGCCGGCCTCGGCGACGACGACGTCCTGCGCGCCGTGATCGCAGAGCAGGACCTGCCGCCGGACAACGAGGCCAACACCGACGGCAACCGGCACTTCTACGGCTTCGAGTGCGAGAACCTCGGCGACGGCGAGGACCCGTGGCCCCCTGAGCAGCTGCTCGCCATCGAGAAGGTGGGGGCCGCCCTCGCCCGCGAGCACGGCTGGACCGAGCGGTCCGTCATCGGCCACCTGGAATGGCAGCCCGGGAAGGTGGACCCGCGCGGCTTCACGATGGCGTCGATGCGCAGCCGGATCGCCGCCCGCCTGGACGACAACCCCCAGCAGGAGGACGACATGCCCCTGACCACGGAGGACAAGGCCTGGATCTCCGGCGAGATCCGGGACGCTATCAAGGAGTTGGTCGCTGTCGAGGTGCTCACGAAGGACGGCATCATCGACAACCCGAACCCGGACACGGCCGACACCAACGCGTACATCTCGATGGAGACGTCCCTGCGGAACATCGAGATCGTCGCCCGCCGGGCCGACAAGACCTCCGCCGACGTGAAGGCGAAGGTGGACTCGCTGTCCGTCGGCAGCGTCAGCCCTGACGCCCTCGCCGAGATCCTCGCTGACAAGCTCGCCGCCCGCCTCAGCTCCTGACCGGAGGACACCATGCAGATCTCGAAGTACTGGAAGGCGGTCGTCGCCGCCGTGGCGGCCGGGGCCGGCTCGCTCGGGACCGCGATGCATGACGGCACCGTGACGTCCGCCGAGGGCGTCACCGCGGCGCTGATCGCGCTAGGCGCGCTCGGGGTCGTCTGGAAGGTGCCGAACCGGGAGCCCAAGGACTCGGCATGACCACGGCCCCGGACCCGGCGACGAACCTGGCAGTCGAGCTCGCTCAGCTACGGGGGGAGATCAACACGGGTCTGGCTGACATCAAGGGCGCGCTCGGAGTGCTCGTCGAACGAACCAACCGTACGGACGCCGACGTCCGCCAGCTGCGCGCCGACATGGACGCCGAGCTCCAGAAGATCCGCGAAGACGAGGTGAAGCCGTTGCGGGCGAAGGTCGACGCCCTGGAGGAGCGCCGCTTCCCCTTGCCGGTGCTCGGTGCACTGGCCACGGTCGGCGCCCTGCTCGTCAGTGTGATCGGTCTCATCGTCACCCGCTGAACGACCACACCCCCGCCGTCCGCCTCGCGCGGGCGGCGGGGTTTCGTCATGCCCTGGGGCTTGGGCGGCGGGCGGCACTCACGACAGGCTCGGACCGCCTCCGGGTGTGGGCATCCACCCGTAGCCGTGAACGGCCATGGCCTCCCGCATCCACGCGAACATCAGCCGGGCGGCTTCTTCGGTCCGGGGCGGGTCTTCCTTGCCTCCGCCCTCGCGGAAGAACCTCACCAGTGCGCCGCCCGCCGGCGCATCGGCGTCACAGTGGGGACATAGCTGAATGACGATCGGCTGCCCGAATGCCCCCGTTACGGGCATGTTTCCCGTGACGATCACGTCGTCCGCGAGGCAGCGACCGCACGGCGGATGGTCAGACGACAACTGGAACATATCGCGGTGCATGCCAGACCTCCCCTGTGCTGGGTCGCCATCAAAAGCCTGTGGGGGGAATGTGGTCAAGAGGTGCGCGGGTTGTGTCCGATGCATTGCGCATTCTGGCCGCCTTGGCGCATTGTTGTCGCCCATCGCCTCACCGGCGTCCCCTCCCCGGGGTCCGGCGCCTCCCGGGGGCGATGGGGTGGCCCCTGCGCGAGGCAACGTTGGGTGCTGCATTCGGTGCCCCGGCCGCGTATCCCCCTTCGCTGGCCGGGGCCCCGAGACGCCGCGGGCCTTACGGCTTGGTGACCGCAAGGCCCGTAGCCGGTACGCCCGTTGCTACGCGGGGGTACCGTTCCTAGTGGACGCTAGGAATGGAGACCAGTATGCCCCGGTGGAGTGACTACTCGAACGGTGAGCGCATCAAGATCCTCCGCGGTCGGGAGATCCGGCAGTCCGACCTCGCGGAGATGACCGGCCTCTCGCTGCCCACCATCCAGCAAGCCGAGCAGGACAAGCGGCTCACCCTCCCAACCCTCATGAAGATCGCAGCCTCGCTCGGCGTCGACACCTCGGTCATCCTCGGCCAGCAGGCACCGCGCCGCGCCATGGAGCAGGAAGACCGCACCATGATGCGCGACCTCTCCCGCGCCGTCCACGACACCGCCGCCGGCCTCCTGCCCGACGACGCCGAAGCCGCCACACTCGACGAGCTCACCGAGATCACCGGCCGGTGCTGGGAGCTGTACTGGGCAGGCCGGTACGCGGAGGCCGGCGCGGTTGCGGCGCCGTTCATCACCTCGGCGGCGGCCCGGCTCCGGGATCAGCCGGTGGGGGAGCAGGCGGCGGCGTGGGGTGTGCTCTCGGACGCGTACCGGATCGCCGGGTACGTGGCGAACCTGATGGGCAACCGGGACCTGGCGTACGCGGCGATCGGCCAGTCCCAGGCAGCCGCACAGGCGGGCGCGGACGAGCTGCGTCAGGCGCTCGTGACGTCCGGCCGCGCGTGGGTGTACCTGCGGGATGCCCGTCTGCCGGAGGCCCTGAAGCTGGCGGAGAAGGCGGCCGTGGACATCGAGCCGCGCTTCTCCCGGGCCACCGAGGAGGAACTCGTCGCGTACGGCAGCCACGTCAACTTCGCTGCCGTGGTCGCCTCCCGGATGGGGAACAAAGACCGGGCCGCGGACTATCTCAGTCAGTCGCACGCTTATGGCGCTCGGCTGGGCAGCGAAGTGCGGGCGCACGGCACCCTGTTCGGGCCGGTGTCCGCCACGACCCAAGCCGTCGGCATCAATGTGGCCCTGGGCAACACGGGCAAGGCACTTACGCTGATCAAGGGCATCCACGACGACGACCTTGAGGCCCTGTCAGGTGCTGCTCGCAACCGGTACGCGATGGACAAGGCCATGGCCTACGCGGACGCCAAGATGTGGGACCCGGCGCTCGACGTGCTCGAGGAGGCCCTCACGCAGGCCCCGGAGTGGGGCAAGCACCAGGCCCTCCCGAGCGTCATCGTGCAGAAGGTGGGCAAGGCGAGCACGGCGCGGCTGCGGCGGGTGTCCGAGCTGATCGGCGTCGCACCGGCCGGCGCGAGCGGTTTCCTGCCCGCCACCGCTAAGACCGCGCTGTAACTCGTACGCAGCGTAAGAGTATTGGCGCTCGGCGCGCTCAATGCTCATACGCCCCGTACGAGTTGAGGACGCGTCACAGCTCAAAGCGATACGCCCCGTACGACTCGCGGATGAAGCAATCCGCGAAGTCGTACGGGGCGTTTCTTCATGCCCACCGCCTGTAGCGAGACCGTTACAGGCATGCAGAGGACACAAGCCGACCTGAACCGGCGCAGGAACCTCGCAGACGCCGCCGCCGGCGTCATCCAGCGGGCACGCGTCGTCCTGTACGCGTGCACCCCATCCGGCGAGACGGACAGAGTCCTTGACCCGCTGCGCCAGTACGCGGCGGCCCGGGACTGGGACGTGGCGGCCGAACTGGTCGACGCCGTCAGCGTTACCTGGCCGACCGCCGTACGCCCCCAGTGGGCCCGCCTGGTGGAGCTCATCGAGTCTCAGCAGGCACAGGGCATCGTCACCCCCATGCGCAGCATGTGCGGCCTGGGCAATCACGAGCAAGACGAGCTGGACACATGGCTCGCCACACACCACGCCTTCATCGCCAACGTCTGGAACAACAACCGCCCCGTCGCATCCGCGCCGGGAGCATGACACCCGGTCGCGAACATGAACCCCGGCGACCGCTCGCGACGGCCCCGGGGCGCGGCCAACGCTCAAACCTGAGAGGGAGCGTCGACATGAGAAACGCTACCGCCCCCGGCGAGGAACGCACACGGGGGGACAAGATGACCATCGAGGTGTACACGGTAAGCCGGGACGGGGTCTTGGTG
>NZ_JBQQCE010000376.1:0-9748 GCF_052245645.1 Streptomyces sp. KR55
GGTGCCGCGGCTGTACGACGGGACGGGCGGCCGGGTCACCCTCGACGGCGTCGATGTCCGCGACCTGGACTTCGACACCCTCGCCCGGGCGGTCGGCGTCGTCTCCCAGGAGACGTACCTCTTCCATGCCTCGGTTGCCGACAACCTCCGCTTCGCCAAACCCGATGCCACCGACGAGGAGCTGCACGCGGCGGCCCGGGCAGCCCAGATCCACGATCACATCGCCGCCCTGCCCGACGGCTACGACACCGTGGTCGGTGAGCGCGGCCACCGCTTCTCCGGCGGCGAGAAGCAGCGCCTGGCCATCGCCCGTACGATCCTGCGCGATCCGCCGGTGCTGATTCTCGACGAGGCGACCAGTGCGCTGGACACCCGCACCGAACGCGCCGTCCAGGAGGCGATCGACGCGCTGTCGGCCAACCGGACGACGCTCACCATCGCCCACCGGCTGTCCACCATTCGGGGTGCCGACCAGATCGTGGTCCTGGACGCCGGGCGCGCGGTCGAACGGGGCACGCACGAGGAGCTGTTGGAGCGCGACGGGCGGTATGCGGCGCTGGTACGCCGGGACGCCCAACTTGAGCCGACAAGATGACGATATGCCGGGTTTGTGGGGATGTGCGGGTTACCGTGCCCGCATGCAGACGAATACTCCGCCACGGAGCACGACTCGCAGGACTCGACTGACGCGCCGGGGCCGTGCCGCCCTCATCGCAATCGGAGCCGTCCTGGCCGGCACCGCCGTGGCGGTGCCGCTGCTGACCCACGGGGACGACGAGGAGGCCAGACCCACATCGCTGGTGATCCCGGAGGGCTGGCGCGCCGGCCAGGTCTACGAGGCCGTCGACAAGGTCCTCGAACTGCCCCCCGGCACCACCAAGAAGGTCCTTCCCAGAGCCAAGCTGAAACTGCCGAACGACGCCGACGGCAACCCGGAGGGCTACCTCTTCCCGGCGACATATCCGCTGTCCGAGAAGGCGACGCCGGAGCAGTTGCTGTCGACGATGGTCGACACCGCCAACAGGAAGTTCAACGGCGCCCCGATCGCCGCCGGGGCGCAGCGCAACGCAATGAACGTCTACCAGGCGGTCACCATCGCGAGCATCGTCCAGGCCGAGGCCGCGACCAAGGCCGACATGGGGAAGGTGGCCCGGGTCATCTTCAACCGGCTGGAGCGCGGTATGCCGCTCCAGATGGACTCCACGATCAACTACGCCCTCAACCGCACCAAGTTGAGGACGACGCTGAACGACACCCGTATCGACAGCCCCTACAACTCGTATCAGCGCATGGGCCTGCCGCCCACGCCGATCGACAACCCGGGCGAGGAGGCGATGCGTGCCGCGATCAACCCGACCCCGGGAAACTGGCTGTACTTCGTCACGGTCAAGCCGGGCGACACCCGCTTCACGGCCGACTACGCGGAGCACCAGCGCAATGTCGCCGAGTTCAACGCGCAGCAGACGAGCGTGAGCCCGCAGCCGACGCGGTGACCCGTCGGAACATCGGGCGGCGAGGCGGCCGCACGGCACCGGCGGGACGTCATGCGGCGACGGGCCGCTCCTCGGCCAGCAGTCGTCTGATGTCCCGTACGGCCGCCCGCCCGGCCCGGTTGGCGCCGATGGTGCTGGCCGAGGGGCCGTAGCCGACGAGGTGGATCCGTGGGTCGGCGACCGCGCGCGTTCCGTCCACCCGGATGCCGCCGCCCGGTTCGCGCAGCCGCAGCGGCGCCAGGTGGTCGATGGCGGCCCGGAATCCGGTCGCCCAGAGGATGACGTCGGCGCTGACGTGCCGTCCGTCCTGCCACTCGACACCGTCCGGCGTGATCCGGTCGAACATCGGCTGCCGGTCCAGCACTCCGTCCGTCAGCCCCTGCCGAATGGCGTCGTTCAGCGGCAGGCCCGTGACGGACACCACACTCTTGGGCGGCAGTCCCTGCCGTACCCGTTCCTCCACGAGCGCGACCGCCGCCCGGCCGGCATTTTCGTCGAAGGGCCCCTCACGGAAGACGGGCGGCCGCCGTGTCACCCAGGTGGTGGCGGCCGCGTACGGGGCGATCTCCAGCAGATGTTGCGTACCGGAGGCGCCGCCGCCCACCACGACGACCCGCTGTCCGGCGAACTCCTCGGGCCCGGGGTACTGCGCGGTGTGCAACTGCCGTCCGCGGAAGGTCTCCTGGCCCGGATAGCGCGGCCAGAAAGGCCGGTCCCAGGTACCGGTCGCGTTGATCAGTGCCCGCGTGGCCCAGTCCCCGGCCGAGGTCTCGACGAGCAGTCGCCCGCCCGGGCCCTCCCGCACGGAGCGCACGTCGACCGGCCGCCGTACGCGCAGGTCGAACGTCTTCTCGTATGCGGCGAAGTACTCGCGGATCACCTCCGACGACGGCCGCGCCGGATCGGCACCCGTCAGCTCCATCCCCGGCAGCGCGTGCATCCCGTGCACCTTGCCGTACGTCAGCGAAGGCCACCGGAACTGCCACGCGCCGCCCGGACCGGGGGAGTGGTCCAGCACCACGAAGTCACGGTCCGGCTCAAAACCGGTCCGCCGCAGGTGATATGCGCCGGCCAGTCCGGCCTGACCGGCGCCTATGACGACAACCTCGACCTCGCGCCTGTTGTTCACGCTTCCACCAACAGCGTCGAGTCCGTGGATCTTCCCGCGCGGTCCGGCGGGCCTGGGCGGCGGCTCGTGGGCCAGGATGGAGACATGTCAGATGTGTTCAGCACCCGAGTTCTGCACGTCGCCACCGGTTCCGCGGAGAACGTCGTCGACCTCACCCGTGACTGCGAGGTCTTCCTGAGCGAGGTGGCCGCCGGCCGCGACGGCCTGCTCAACGTCTTCGTCCCGCACGCCACGGCCGGCATCGCGATCATCGAAACGGGCGCGGGCAGCGACGACGACCTCCTCGCCGCGCTGCACACCCTGCTCCCCGCCGACGACCGCTGGCAGCACCGCCACGGCAGCCCCGGCCACGGCCGCGACCACGTCCTCCCGGCACTCGTCCCCCCGCATGCGACCCTGCCCGTACTGGACGGACGGCTTGAGCTGGGGACGTGGCAGTCGGTGTGCCTGGTGGATACGAATCGGGACAATCTTGAACGCAAGGTGCGCTTGAGCTTCTTTGCGGGTTCGTGATCCTTGTCGCTTCACGGAACGCCCACACGCCCTCGCTGAAACTTTATCTTTCAAGCGTTACGCTCACCGGCAGGCGAGTGGCCGACGGAGCACCCGCACCGCGGCACTCGCTCCCCCACCAGGCACAGGAGACTCGGTGTGTATGACGGCGACGTAGTGGTGATCGGCGGCGGCTATGCGGGCGTCCGGCTGGCGAAACGGCTGGACGGGACGGCACGGGTCACGCTGGTGGACCGCAAGGAGATCTTCTTCCACCGCATCGCCTCCCTGCGCGCCGGAGTGCGCCCGGAATGGTCGGCGACGCCCTTCATTCCGTACGACCGACTGCTGAGCCACGGCAGTGTGGTCGTGGGCAAGGCGGTCCGCGTCGAGACCGGCGAGCGGCAGGTGGTGCTGGCCACGGGCGAACGGCTGCCGTACGACGTACTGGTGATCGCCACCGGCGCCGACTACCCGGAACCGGCCCGCTTCACCGGCACCACTGCCGAGGAGGCGGCCACGTCGTTCGCAGTGCATCAGCGGAACATCGCCGCCGCCGATCACGTCCTCGTCGTCGGCGGCGGGCCGTCCGGCGTCGAGCTCAGCGCCGAGATCCGGCTGGCCCGGCCGGACGCCCGGGTCACGCTCGCCCATGCCGGGCCGGCGCTGCTCCATGCCACGGGCAGTGCGCGGGCCGGGCGCAAGGCCCGCGCCTGGCTGGAGTCCCACGACGTCTCGGTACGGCTCGACTCCTTCATGTCGCCCGGCAATGACTTCGGCACCTACCGCGACGCCGACGGCAACATCGTCGAGGCCGACCTCTCCTTCTGGACGACGGGCACCACCCCCAACACGCTCTGGCTGCGCCTGGCCGGGCACGGCGACTGGCTCAACGCGGCCGGGCAGGTGAAGGTCGACCGGATGCTCCGGGTCGAGGGAAAGGCGGACGTGTTCGCGGTCGGCGACGTCAACGACGCCGGCGAGTTCAAGATCACCCCCACCGCGCTCGCCCAGCCGGACCTCGCCGCCCACAACATCCGCACCTACCTGAACAGTTCCGGCAGGCACCGAAAGCAGCCCCGCATGTACCAGCCGGTCCGGCGCAGCCCGATCATCGTGCCGTTCGGCTCCGCCGACGGACTGACCGTGCTGCCCGTACCGGGCGGCGAGACCGCGGTCCTCGGCAGCCGTACCACCGTCCTGGCCAAGGCGAAGACGCTCATGACCCCTTACATGAGGCGTCAGCTCGGTTACACCGCGAACTGAGGACGGGGACGGCCTGCAGTCGGCTCGACCTGAGGCCGCCTCAGGTTGCTTCGTCGTCGCCGGGGCGGCGCCTTTCACCCGTCGACGGTCTTCAGGGTGCCGGAGAGACGCAGGGCGTTGTCGGTGCCGAGGCCGAGGCGGGCTGCCCAGGCCAGGGCGTCGTCGAGGGTGGCGTTCGCCTCGGCCAGGTGAGCGGCGGTGAGGGTGGGCGGCACCTTGGCTTCATTCAGGAGGGTGGCCCACTGGCGGGCGGTGAGGGAGAGGTAGCGGAGGTCCGGAAGGTCGGCCAGGACGGGCAGGTCGGGGACGTCGGCTCCCGAGAGGTCGAGGCCCCGCAGGTGGGGGACGGTGCGCAGAGGGGTGATGCCGGCCGGGCCGGTGGTGGTCAGGTCGAGGGAGGTGAGGTGGGGGTGGGCTTCGAGGGGAGTCAGATCGCCTGTGGTGAGGGTGACACGCAGGGATTCGACGGGCAGTTCGCGCACGGGTGACAGGTCGGCGGCGGTGGAGCGGTTGAGGTGCAGGCGGCGGAGGTTGGGGGCGGCGGTGAGCGGGGCGAGGTCAACGAGGCCGGTGACGTTGTTGACGTGGATCGCCTGGAGGGTGGGCGGGACCTCGTCGGGGACGTCGCCGCCGATGATCTGCTGCGGTGCGGGATCGTGGTCGGGTTCGAGCAAGTGGATGTGGTCGCCGTCCTTCTCGTAAGCGCCCTGGTCAAGGAGTTCCAGGTAGTGGCCCAGGAGTGACGTGATCGAGTCGGCGACGTAGGCGGGTCCCTCGTCGTAGTCGCGGCCGGTCCGGATGATCTGGCCGGGGCGGCCGTTGAGGGCCGGAGCCGTGTCCACGGCCAGGTAGTTGCCGTCCACGCTGCTGCCGAAGCGCAGCCAGCCGGGGTGGCCGCCACAGCGGCGGACGGTCTCGGTGGGGGTGGTGTCGAAGACGACGGCCTCCCATTCCAGGTCCCAGCCGTACCAGGGCCGTTCGCCCGCGCCCCACTTGGTGTGCTCGGCGACCATGCTCTTCAGCGACAGCCAGACGTTGCCCGGGAACAGGTAGCGGTACTGGTGGCCGGTGTCGTCGCCGTCGGCGATCAGGTAGAGCGCCCGCAGGTCGGGGGGCAGGCGGCGGCCCAGACGGCGTTCGGCCTCCTCGATCGCGGCGGCGGGGGCGGGCGGGGGCAGTTCCTCGGAGTGTCCCAGGATCGCGGCGCGCCGCTCGAGGTAGGCGCGGAAGCGGGCCACGGCCAGTTCGGGGTCGCCCGCCGGCGCGCCGGTGCCGGGCTCCTGATGCCGGCCGGGCTGGGGCAACCGGTAGTCGGGGTCCAGGACCACCTGGAAGCCGCTGCTCATCCCGATCACCCTGCTGATGGCGTCGTTGAAGGCGACGAGCCGGTACTCGCCTGACGGCCGGCACTGAATCTCCAGGCTGACGGGCTCCCAACCGCGGCTTTCGCGCAGTCTCTCCGCCAGTGCCATGAGTTCCTCGTAGGGGTTGGGCAGGCCTGTGTTCCACTTCTCCTCGTGCCGGCTGTAGCCGCCGGTCACTCCGGTACCGCCCCGCCCTGCCCGCCCGTGCAGGACCGCGTGCGTCCAGCCGTTCGGGGCCTTGGCGACGATCGCCTCGACTATCGGTCGTACCGCCTGCTCCACCATGTCGTGCTCCCGTGCTGTCGATGTTGCCGGGCATCATGGCAGCCACCACTGACATCGAGAGCGGGTGTACCTCAACGCGCCGCACATCGACAACAACAAGGCGTGAGACCGACCTTCGGGAATGTGTCACGGCATGCGCCGGGCCCCCGCGACGATCGCCTCGCGGATGCGGTTGTAGGTGCCGCAGCGGCATATGTTGCGGATCTCGTCCAGGTCGGCGTCGTCGATCTCCCGCCCCTCCTCCCGCGCCCGGCGCACCTGCGCGACCGCCGTCATGATCTGACCGGGCTGGCAGTAGCCGCACTGGGCGACGTCGAGGTCGAGCCAGGCCTCCTGCAGGGGGTGCAGGTCCCTGCCGACGGTGGCGGGGAGGCCTTCGATGGTGGTGATCTCGTCGGTGGGCGTGATGTCCTTGACCGGGACGGTGCAGGGGGTGAACGCCCTGCCGTTGATGTGGCTGGTGCAGGCCCGGCAGACGCCGACCCCGCAGCCGTACTTCGGTCCGGTGACATCGAGGACGTCTCGGAGCACCCACAGCAGCCGGACGTCGTCCTCGACCTCCGCCGTGACGGCCCTGCCGTTGAGGATGAAGGTGTGCTGCGGCACAGGGACTCCTGTCTAGAAGGCGCGGTCGAGGCCGTCGGTCGGCGAGGCCGGGACCGGCGGGATGGTGGGCGGCGGCTCGAAGCCGAGCGGTTCGGCGTGGTTGACGGGGAAGGTCGTCGGCATGGTGCCGGTGGCGCGTCCGTAGGCGCAGGCGACGGCGGCCATCGCGCCCGCGACAGCCAGCTCCCCCGCGCCGCCCGGTCGGCCGGTGGTCGGCGGCATGACGACGATCTCCAGCTCGGGCGGGGTGTTCCACTGCCGGGTGTAGAAGTAGTTGTCCCAGCTCCCCTCCAGGAAGTGCCCGTCGTGGAGGTGGAGTCCGGAGGTGAGGGTGAGGGCGATGCCGTC
This sequence comes from Streptomyces sp. KR55, assembly GCF_052245645.1. Classification (NCBI taxonomy): domain Bacteria; kingdom Bacillati; phylum Actinomycetota; class Actinomycetes; order Kitasatosporales; family Streptomycetaceae; genus Streptomyces; species Streptomyces sp. KR55. The sequence goes on from NZ_JBQQCE010000376.1 coordinate 6,984, forward strand.
GATGATCCCGCCCATCATCTGGGCTTCCAGGCCGAGTGGGTTGACGGCCAGTCCGACGTCGACGGCGCAGACGACCTTGGTGACCCGGGGCCCGGTGTACGCGTCGGGGATCTTCCGCCCGGTGGTCTCGGGCCGGCAGTCGATCTCGGCGAGCACGGCGACGAAGGAGTGGTACTCGGGGTGGACCGCGATGCCCTGGGCGGTGCCGGCGGGCATGGTCCGGCCCCACCTGCCGAGCTCCGCGACCTTGTCGAGGACTGCCCTGGCCCGTTCGTCCTTGAGGAACCGGCGGCGGAATGCATACGGGTCCTGGTCGCCCATCCGCCTCGCGAGCTCGTCGACGACCAGTTCCTGAGCGCAGCGCACGTTGGGCGAGTAGATGTTCCGCATCGCGCCGGTGTTGTAGCCGTTGTCGGTCTCGTTGAGCAGCATGGTGGTGGCGCCGAAGTGGTACGGGCTCTGCTGCGTGAGCTGGAAGAGCGTCTCGGAGAAGGTGAGATCGGCGACCGGCAGTGAAGCTGCTTGGGCGGTGATGATCTCGCCGATTCCATGCCCGAAGTCGGTGGCGACCGAGGTGTGGCGCTGCGCATACGTGAGGACCTCGCCGGGCGTGTAGGTGGCCCGGACCCGCGAGGTCGACATGGGGTGCGTGCGCCCCTGACGGAAGTCGTCGGCGCGGTGCCACATCAGCTTCACGGGCTTTCCCATGGCCTTCGAGATCTCGGCGGCCTCACTGGCGGCGTCGTAGAACAACTTGCGTCCGAACGAGCCGCCGCCCTCGGTGACATGGACCCTGACGGCGCCGATCGGCAGACCGAGCCGGCGGGCAATCTGCTCCTGGGTGACGACCGGGGACTTGAGGCCGGCCCAGATCTCGGCCGAGTCGGCGCGTACGTCGGCGATGGCGCAGTTGGTCTCCAGGGCGCTGTTGCTGGCGAAGTGGAAGGTGAAACGGGCGTCGACGGCCTTGGTGAGGAGCGGCAACGGTGATACGACGAGAGGCGGTTCGGCAGCCTTCAGCTTGCGCAGAACGGTCTCGTCGGATGCGCCGTCGGCAGTGCCGGGTCCCCAGGTGACCTTCAGGGCGCGGACGGCGTCGATGCACTGGTCGAAAGTGCGGCCGCGGACGGCGACGCCGGTGGAGATCCGTACGACGTCGGTGATCCCGGGCATGGTGCGGACCGCGTCGAGGTTCGCGACCGAACGGACGGTGCCGTTGATGGTCGGGGGCCGGCACACCATGGTGGGCAGCGCGTCGGGCACCTGCACGTCCATGGCGAACTTCTTGCGGCCGGTGACCGCCTCAAGGGCGTCGATCCGCCGCTGCGGGGTTCCGATGACGGTGAACCGGGACCGGTCTTTGAGGGTCACTTCGACCGCGGTGTCGGTGAGGGCGGCCGCCTTCTCGGCCAGCTCGCCGTAGGTGAGGCTGCGCCCGGTCGTGGAGACGACGGCTCCGGCGCGGGCGGTGAGCGAGCCGACCACCTCGCCGAGTTCGAGGGCGGCGGCGCGCAGCAGCCGGCCCCGGGCGACGGCGGCGGCCACGCGGATCGGGGTGAAGGTGGAGATGGTGGTGTTGGAGCCGCCGGTGAGCTGGTTGAAGAGCAGCTCGGGCCGGGCATCGGCGAGCGTGACCCGTACCTTGTCGAGCGGCAGGTCGAGTTCCTCGGCGATCAGCATGGCGCTGGAGGTGGTGATGCCCTGTCCCACCTCGGCCCGGGGCAGTGCGAAGGCGGCCGTGCCGTCGGCGTCGATGCGGATGGTGATGAGGTTCGCCGTGGGCAGGGTGGCATGCGTGAGCATGTCGTTGAGGTCGTAGATCTCGGCCGGGCCGGGCAGGGACGGGACCACGGACGGGGCCTGTGCCGCGGCCTGCGCGGAGGCCTGCCGGGGAGCGAGCGCCGCCCCGCCGAGCTGGGCGGCGACGGTCAGGGTCGGTGCCGCCAGCACGTATCCGAGGAATCTGCGCCGCCCGGTGCCGCGCCGGGCCGCGGCCTCCTCACCCTGCCGCGCATCGTCCCACGCTTCCATCGGCTGCCCCTTCAACGCGTCCTGTGGGTCTCTGGTGGCTGATCCCTGCAACTCGCAGGCACCATGGCGCACTTCGGCCGGCTGCGGGAGAGGGTTTGTCGCATGCTTCACCCGTGCGGCACGACTCCCTCACCGAGGGTCAGGTCCACCGCCGGCTTCGCTTTTGCTGCCGGGATCACGGGATTCACCCCGCGTGGTCCTTACGGCCGAGCCAAGAGGCGCATCCTCAGGGCCAGTTGGAGCCGGAACCGGCCCTCCGGGGTGCGCACCGGCCAGCCGAGCAGGGTCTCGGCCTGGGTCAACCGGTCCTGGAGTGTGGAGTGGTGGACGTTGATCTCGGCGGCCGCCGCCCGCAGGCTTGTCGTCGAGGCGACGGCGTGCAGGGTGGCCAGCACCCAGGGGGCGCGCGCCGCCGCGGACTCGAGGATGCGTACGTCCGGCGGGGCCTCGGCGCCCGGTGCGACCAGGCCGGCGAGCAGCGCAATGTCGCCGAGGCCGTCCGCGTGGACGACGTCTGGGCCGGGGTCCTGGGCCGTGCCCTCGGCGGTGAGGCGCAGGGCGATGCGGGCGGCGGCCCAGGAGCGGGGCAGGTCCGGTACGGGGACGGCGGGTCCGACGCCGAGTCGGCCGGCGGGCAGTGCGGCGTCCGGGTGCGCGGGGAGGATCCGGGGCCGGCCGTCGGGGGTGGCGAGCGCGCGGTACCTGTCGGTGAGGTCGAGGCCCAGGCAGCGGGC
>NZ_JBQQCE010000377.1:0-9738 GCF_052245645.1 Streptomyces sp. KR55
GCTGTGGCTAGGGTGCTGGGGATGTTTGGCGCTGACGCAGCACCCGTATTCCATCCAAGACGCCACCTGCCCGGGCCCGGATTCACTCGGGAGGGCCCGTGAGTGACAACCTGCGTTCGGCGAACCGGGCGCCGGAACGGCAGGCCCAGGCGTTGCCTGCGCGCACCAGGTCTCCTGCGAGCAGCGTGACCGCCGGCGCGGCGCAGCCGATGAAGCAGCGGGACGCGTTCTTCGACAACGCCAAGTACCTGGCCATCGTGCTCGTCGCGGCGGGTCATGCCTGGGAGCCCCTGCGCGCCGACAGCCGGACCGTCACCGCGCTCTACATGCTCGTCTACGCCTTCCACATGCCGGCGTTCAGCGTCATCTCCGGCTACTTCTCGCGCGGTTTCGACGCGAGCCCGGAGAAGATCAAGCGGCTGGTGACCGGTGTGGTCGTCCCCTATGTGATCTTCGAGGTGGCGTACTCGCTGTTCAAGAAGTGGATCGGCAACGACCCGGACCATCCGATCAGCCTGCTGGATCCCTTGTACCTGACGTGGTTCCTGTGCGCGCTGTTCATCTGGAGGCTGACCACTCCCATCTGGAAGGCCGTGCGATGGCCGCTGCCGCTCGCGCTTGCCTGCGCGATGCTTGCGACCCTGTCGCCGTCCATCGGCAACAACCTCGACCTGCAACGCGTCCTGCAGTTCCTGCCGTACTTCGTCCTCGGCCTGTGCCTGAGGCCGGAGCACTTCCAACTGGTGCGCCGCCGCGAGGCGCGCGTCCTGGCCGTGCCGGTCTTCGCGTGCGCGCTCGCCCTGGCGTACTGGGCCATTCCACGGATGAACTACGCCTGGTTCTCCCACAGTGACAGCGCCCAGGAACTCGCCGCACCCAGCTGGTACGGGCCCGTCATGACGCTGGCCACCTTCGGATGCTCGTTGGTCCTGGTGACGTGCTTCTTCGCCTGGGTGCCCCGACGGAAGCTGTGGTTCACCGTGCTGGGTACCGGCACGCTGTACGGCTACCTGCTGCACGGCTTCGTCATGAAGGGCGCCGAGTACTCGAACTGGTTCGACCTCGCCTGGCTCCATCAGCCGCTCGGCGCGATCGCCGTCACACTCCTCGCCGCTTCGGTTGTCACGGCGCTGTGCACCCCGCCCGTGCAACGGGCCTTCCGGTTCGCCATGGAGCCGAAGACGGCGTGGGCGTTTCGGCGTGATCCGATCGCACCGGCCCGCGACCGCATCACTGCACGCACGTGAGGGCCGGAGAGGGAGGGGCGCTCATGACGTCCGGGGGTGCTCCTCGGCTTCTGGACCGTTCGCAGGACCGACCGGTTCGTGCCGGGCCAGGCAAGCCGTCCCCCAGAGGATGAGCGCCGCGCCGATGTCCACGGTCAGCTGAGCGGAGCCCGCCGGGCCGTCGGCGGAGTCGAGGCCACAGCCCGCCGCGCCCACCGCGATCATCAACGCCCCGGTCAGGTGGAACCGAGGCTGCCGGAACAACGTGGCCAGGGGCAGGAAGTGGACCCCGACGACGACAGCCACCAGACCCGGTATGAGCTCAGGCGCACCGCTCATCCTCGCTACGGCGGCAACCAGAGCGATGGCCAGCCCCCCAGAGGGGGTACCCCCAGAAGTAGGTTGATCCAGCCGAAGCGGCGACGCACCGCACCGGGAAACCGCGCCCCGCCCGTCGTCGGCAGACCACGGCCAGTGCGCCACACACCCGCCGCGACCGCACAGCCCGCCAAGGCTGCCACCGGCCGCAGACCCGCACCCAAGGCGCCCACACCCGCAGGCCACCACACCAGGCCGAACCCGGTCAGGAAGGCCAATCCCACCCGATCCACACGTCCCCCCCGTCCCAGGCACCGCCACCCCGGCAGGAAGTTCCCTGGCCTCCCCTGACGGCGAGAGCGTCCAGGTGGCTCCGGGAACCCGAATGTGGCCAGAATCGTTCTCCAGTCGAACTGCAATCAGAGGAGTACCGACCTTGTCCGCCAGATCGACGGACCCCTCGGGGCGCAGTCCCCGACCATCCCGCCAGGACTTTCCTGAGGACGGCACTCGGCGGGGTGCCCCTTCGCAATGGATCCGCCGATGAGTGCCGCGAGCGCCGTACTGGGCCTGCTGGCCGTGTTCGTGCTGACCGCAGGCACCGGCTACTTCGTCGCCCAGGAATTCGCCTACGTCTCCGCCGACCGGCTCGCCCTCGCGCGCGAGGCCGAGGCCGGGGACAAGAAGGCCGCCCGCGCGCTGAAGGTGCTGGAGCGCCTGTCGTTCATGCTGTCCGGCGCGCAGCTCGGCATCACCGTGACCGGTCTGGTCGTCGGCTTCATCGCCGAGCCGTCCGTGTCTGCCCTGCTCAAGCCCGCCCTGACCGGCATCGGCATCCCCGATGCGGCCGTCAGCGGCATCTCCGTCGTGCTCGCCTTCGTGGGCGCCACGGTGGTGCAGATGGTGCTGGGCGAGCTGGCCCCGAAGAACCTCGCCATCGCCGTGCCCGAGCGGCTGGCCAAGTCCTTGGCCGGCTCCACGCTGGCGTACCTGAAGGTCGTCGGCCCGGTGGTGCGGATCTTCGATGGCGCCGCGAACCGGCTGCTGCGCAAGGTGGGCATCGAACCCGTCGAGGAACTCCACCACGGCGCCACCCTGGAGGAACTCGGCCACCTGATCGGTGAGTCCCACGAGCAGGGCGAGCTGCCCAAGGACACCGCCGCGCTGCTGGACCACGCGCTGGAGTTCTCCGAGCGCACCCTGGACGAGGTGATGGTGCCACGCGCGGACGCCGTTTTCGTCCGCAAGGACGCCACCGCCGCCGAGGCCGTCGACCTGATCGGCAAGCACGGCCACTCCAACTACCCGGTCCTCGGCGACCACCCCGACGACATCACCGGCGTGCTGGGCGTGCGCGAGCTGATGCGGCTGCCCGCCGAGCAGCTCACCGACACCGCTGCGGGTGCCCTCGCCCGGCGTCCGCTCCTGCTGCCCGACACGCTTCCGCTCCCGGACGCGGTCGAGCAGATGCGCCGGGAGGACGACGAGTTCGCTGTCGTCCTGGACGAGCACGGAGGGGTGGCGGGCATCGTCACCTACGAGGACATCGCCGAGGAACTGGTCGGTGACATCGCCGACGAATCCGACACCGTCACAGAACTCGCCGTCGCCGACGCGGACGGCTGGCTGGTGGATGCCGGGCGCCGCCTGGACGAGGTCGCCGAGGCCACCGGCATCCAGCTGCCCGAGGAAGAGGACTACGACACCGTGGCCGGCCTGATCGTAGACCGCCTGGGCCGCTTCCCCACCGTCGGAGACCGCCTCGACGTGGATCTGCACGACGGCGGAAGCGCAGTGCTGGAAGTCTGCAGCCTCGATCGCCACGTCCCCGAGCGGGTCCGCCTGGAGCGGCTGCCCCAGACCGAAGCCACGGCCGCTGCCGCACGCGAGGAGGAGCAGGCATGAGTTTCCCGATGGCGCTCTTCGTCACCGTCCTGCTGCTGATCGGCAGCGGATTCTTCGTCGCCGCCGAGTTCGCCCTGGTCGCCGCCAAACGGCACCGTATGGAGAAGGCCGCGACCCAGGGCCAGCGCGGCGCCAAGGCCGCACTCGCCGGGATGCGTGAGCTGTCACTGATGCTGGCCGGCGCCCAGCTCGGCATCACCGTGTGCACCCTGGGCCTGGGTTCGGTCTCCAAGCCCGCGATCTCGCACGAGCTGGACCCGCTGCTGCACGACCTGGGCCTGCCGAGCGCGCTCAGCTATGGCATCGCCTTCGCCATCGCGATGATCGTTGTGGTGTTCCTGCATATGGTGGTCGGCGAGATGGCGCCCAAGTCCTGGGCCATCGCCCACCCCGAGCGTTCCGCGATGCTGCTCTCCCCGCCTTTCCGGGGTGTGGTGAGGCTGGTCCGGCCGCTGATCTGGCTGCTCAACCGGATCAGTAACGCCCTGGTACGGCTGTGCCGGGTCACCCCGCGCGACGAACTGGCCTCGGTCCACAACCGTGAACAGCTCACCCACCTGGTCGAGGAGTCGCAGCGGCTCGGGCTGATCAGCGAGACCGACTCCGAACTGCTCACCAGCTCGCTCACCGAGCCGCACAACCCCGTCGGCGCCCTCCAGGTCCCCGCCGGGCAGATCACCTCCGTCCCGGCGGAAGCGGACGTGGACGCGATCCTCGCCACGGCGGCCGAGTACGACCGCAACCGGCTGCTGGTGCGCGACGGCACCCTCGTCGTCGGCTCCGTGCACGCACGCGATGCTCTCATCGCCCGTACTCGCGGGCGGACAGTCACGGCCCGCGAACTGGCCCGTCCCGTACCGGAGCTGACCGAACAGGACACGATCAGCCACGCCATCGAGCTGCTGCGCCGCCGCCGCGCCTCGCTCGCCGTCGTCCGCGACGAGGCCGGCCGCCTCACCGGCATGGTCACCCTCGACGACCTGCTCGGCCGTCTGCTCCATCCGCAGGCTGCCTAGCAGCGACCGTCACTCGAGCGCCCCGGCCTGTCCGGGGCGCTCGTCGGGAACCCTCCCGGCCACCGTCGTCCGTCGGCAGGGCCGCTGTAGCCGATCGCGCGCCCAGTGGGCCGAGCGCACCGACGGAGCGCTGCACCAGGCCGGCGCTGTCGAGCAGCGAGCAGCCACCGCGGCGGGCACCTGCGGATCCCGCTGGCTTTCAGGAACGCGGAGACGGCCCGTCTCGCTCGACGACCGTGCCGGAGACGGCCTGCCCGGGACCGGACGGGCCTGCGGCGGAGTCACGCTCCTTGAGTGCCCTGGTCTCGCTCTTGAAGATCCGGGCTGCCTTGCCCGCCGAACGCGTCAGCTCGGGCAGCTTTTTGATCCCGAGGACCACGACGACCACGAGAAGGATCAGGGCCAGCTCGCTCAAGCCGAACATCAGGTGTGCTCTCCCCGGGGGCTGATGGCGGCCGATCTGCGGACCGGTGACGCGCGGGAATCTACGGTGCTGTAGAAGTCTCTCCTGGAGTGCGACCGCTCAACAAGCCCCCCTTCCAGCCCGGTTGGCCGAGACCAACGCCCCGCATCAAGGAGCAGAGAAAGCAGGATGCCGGATCCTCACGACCGTACGGCCAACCCGGCGGCCCTCTTCACCCGTCAGGAACTGGCGTCAGGAACTGGCGCGCCGTTGCCGCGCCGTCATCGAGGCCCGCTGGTTCGCCCTCACCGTCTTCGCACTGATCCTCGCCAATGCGGCCCTGCTGGGCGTGGAGACCTACAGCGGGCTGGTCGCCGACTGGCACCACTGGTTACGGCTCGCTGAACACGTCTGCCTGGCCGCCTTCACCGTCGAGATCCTGCTGCGGCTGGCCGCTCACGCCGACCGTCCCCGAGGCTTCTTCAAAGACCCGTGGAACCTCTTCGACCTGGCTGTGGTGCTGTGTGCCTTCCTGCCCGTCGTACGCGAGAACACCACCGTGCTACGGCTGCTGCGCCTGGCCCGCGTCCTGCGCACCGCCCGCTTCCTGCCCCAACTGCGCATCGTCATGGTCGCGGTCGCCCGCAGCCTGCCCGGCACGGTCAGCTTCCTGATGGTGGGTGCCCTGCTGCTGTACGTCTATGCCATGGTGGGCTGGGTCTTCTTCGCCGACGACGACCCCGAGCAGTACGGATCGATCGGCCGGGCCATCCTGACCCTCTTCCTCCTGATGACTCTGGACGGCCTCGGCGACGCGGTCCACGCGGGCCTGGAGATATCGCGCTGGAGCATCGTCTACTTCGCCTCCTACGTCCTGCTCGCCTCCTTCGTCCTGGTCAACGTCCTCATCGGCGTCGTCATCAGCTCCCTGGAGGAGGCCCGCGAACTGGAACGGGAACAGCGCGAAGAGCGGACGCCGATCGGGCCGCGCGCTCCCCGGCCGATCGGTCCGGCGGACGACCCGGGACGCGAGCTCCATGCGCGCATCGCGCCGCGAGACAAGCCCTCGACGACCTCGAAGTGAGTCTTGAGCGCTTCTCCGCGCCCCACACCCAAGAAGCGGAGGGGACTGTGCCGCGCCCCTCGGGGCACATCTGAGGTGAACAGGCTTCTCAAAGATGGGCAGTCATGGAGATCTCGGGTGTCATCAGTGCCATCGTGATCGGCATTGTCATCGGCCTCCTCGGGCGGCTCGTCGTCCCCGGACGCCAGCGCATCGGCGTGCTGTGGACGATCCTCGTCGGCATCGCGGCCGCGTTCGTCGGCACGGGCGTCGCGGTGGCGTTCGACGTGGCCGACACCAAGGGGGTCGACTGGATCGAACTGGCCATCCAGATCGGCCTCGCGGCCCTCGGCGTCGCCGCACTGGACCGGGCCAAGGCCCGCCGCTGACACCGCGCCCGGCACGCCTGAGGGTGGCGTGGTTACGCTGCCGCCATGCGGGCGGTGGCGAAGAGTGATCTGACGGGGCGGGCACGGCTGCGCGAGGCGGCGCTGGAGCTGTTCGCCGAGCGCGGCTTCGAGGCGGCCTCGACGCGGGCGGTGGCGGCTGCGGCCGGCTTGTCCCCGGCGCTGGTGACCCGGCACTTCGGCTCCAAGCAGGGCCTGCGGGCGGCGGTCGACGAGTACGTCCTGGACCGCATCACCGGGCAGCTGAAGGACCTGGACCCGGGCAAAGGGCTGATGGCCTCCCTCGGCGAGGTCTCCGCCCGGGTGTTTGGTGCGGACCCGGTGTTGCGCGGCTACCTGCGGCACGTCCTGCTGGAGGACAGCGAGGCGAGTGCGGCCCTCTTCGGCCGTCTGCTGTCCGGCGCCCGCGCAGAGGTGGAGCGGCTGTCCACGGTCTACCGAGAGGAGGGCCCCGACGAGGAGTGGGCTCCGTTCCAGATGCTGTGCCTGATCCTCGGCCCGCTGCTGCTGGAGCGGGTCATGCAACCCAACCTCGACGAGCCGATGTTCGCTCCCGAGGTCCTGGCCCGCCGCAGCGCGGCCAACCAGCGGCTGCTGCTGCGGGGTTACTACGGTCGGCTGGAGGAAGGGACAGGGCTTAGCGGCCCAGAGGCCGGCTCCGGGTAACTGACGGACAAGGAGCGCGAGGTACTCGTCGCCTTCGCGCGGCGAGGGCCGCTTCACCGTAGTGCGCATGGTTTTCGAGAAGACGTGAGCCGGTCGCCGTGTGCCGTTCGCGGAACGGCATGCCCGTCACGGGCTGTATCTGCGCCGGCGTGAGACGGCCCAGGTGGCTAGGAAGAACATCGGCAGGGAGATCCCGACCAGCTGTGCGGCGCCGGTGACCGCGCTCAGGAGAAAGTCGCCTCCCAGGCGGGAGATGCCCTGGTACCAGCCGACCACCACGGCCATCAGCACCAGATATCCGCCGGTCGCGGTGCCCACGACGTCCGGACCAGTGCGGGCCAGCCCCGACTGAACGGCGCCGGAGCGAGCCGTCGCGCAGGCGCCCAGGACCTGGTCGGGCGGCGTCGGAGGGTGAGCAGGCCGAGGCCGAGATAGCCCATGATCAGGAGGTAGCCGGTCAGCATGACCGTGATGTTGAGATGCACAGGAAGCACGGCAGGTCCCTGGGCATCAGGTGGGGTCCTGTAGCAGGAAGTGCCAGCCGCGCACGAAAGTGTGCCAGCCGAGCCGCAGCCACAGGGCGAACAGGGACCAGCGGCCTGCGGGGTAGCGCATGACGGCGTCGGTTGCGTCGCTGAGGGTGGGGAAGCCGTTGTCGGGCCGCAACAGGCCGATGCCCTCCCAGGCGAAGATGGCACCGAACAGCACGGCCCAAACGAGATAGCCGATCACCGGATGCTCTGCCACGGCGTCTCCTGTTGTGATGGGGTCGCGGACTGTTAGGTCGATGATCGGTCACGGCAGGCTCAGCCCTCAGAACCCCGCCCAGCGAGTCAAGGCGCCGAGGAGCTGCCTGTCCATGACACGGCCTGATGACCAAGGGCCATCTGGCGGCTGACGGGCCGAGGGCTGTCCCTGGTCGTCGTCGTAGTGCCGGTCAGCGTCGACGGCTCCACGAAGTTGGCCACCGGCAGTGTCGAGGGTCAGCCGACGACCGTCGCCGGAATGCCGCATCGGCGACCGCTGCCCGCGCGTGGGCTACAGCTCGCTCTGCGCCCTGCCTGGCGGCCGGAGACGGGAGGAGGGCTCGGCGGGGCAAGCGCGTCGGCCGAGCGCTGGGCGGAGTGCCACAGGAAGTCGGCTGTCAGTGCGTGCCCGCTCCGCCTTGCTCGCGGCATGGAGAGCGTGTGGCGTTGCCCTTCGTGACGGCTGCGCACGGGCGCGGCACCTGTGGCCACCCGGCTGCGGCCTTCCTCAGTGCGGGCGCACGACAAGCCGTTGTCGTCCGCCAGCAGGCCGGTTTCTGCGAGGCAGGAGTCCGGAGTGGCGTAGGCCCGGCCATTGACCGGCGCCATTGGCTGCGTGGATACGCACCTGCCAATTTCGGGTAAGGCAGTCATAACGTGCAGATGGTGTGCCGGGGGCGCGTACTCCGCGGTCAGCCGCGTGCGTTGATCTTCGTTCGGCTTCGGCTGGCGGCGTCGCATTCGTGGTGGCCCGGCCCTCGCTGTGCCTGTGTTGGTCCGAGGGATCGAGGAGGGTGCGCATGCCTGCACGTGACTTGCCGGAACCGCATCCGGTGGCGTCCGCGGACGATGATGCCGTGGCGGCGGCGCGGCCGTTCGTCGAGCGCCGGTGGTCGATGCTGCAGGTCCTTGATGCCGATTCAGCACCCGTATGCGGTCGTGCCTGGCTCGCAGCTGCTGAGAATGATGGTCCTGGAGTTCGCGCTGGAGGATCCGGAGCTGGCCGGTGCGCTGGGCGAGGCCGATACAGAGCCGCGTGGTGGCTGTCCCGGCACGGCGCAGTGCCCGCCGAGGTCGGGCCCGCTGTCGGCGCCGTGCAGATGGCCGCGCTCATGCCGCGAACCCCGCATACCGCTGGTGGCGGTCGTGCAGAGGGACGGCGGGCAGACGCGGACGGTCGGCGCGATCAACGCGGTCCGGCTGATGGAGTACTTCCTCACGCGAGCGTGAGGGTTTGGCCTGCCCCTGGACGGGCGCGGATGCCGCTTGGCGGGTGAGTGCCAACACCGGGGAGGAAGAGGATGGCGGTGCGGTGACCCTGGAGCACCTGTATGTGTCGCTGCTGGTCGGTGGTGTGATGCTGCTGGCCAGTGTCGCCGCCGTCCGCACGGCCGGCCGACTCGGGCTGCCCAGCTTGTTGTTCTTCCTGGCCGTCGGGGTCCTGGCCGGGGAGGACGTGATCGGTCTGGAGTTCGATGATGCTCAGCTGGCGCAGTCCCTGGGTACCGCGGCACTGGCCGTCATCCTGGTGGAGGGCGGTCTGACCACCGAGTGGGCGGACGTCAGGTCACTGTTGTTGCCCGCCGGGGTGCTGGCCACGGTCGGTGTGGCCGTCTCGGTGCTGGTCACCGCTGCTGGAGCCCATGTTCTCCTCGGTATGGACTGGCATCTGGCACTGCTGCTGGGGGCGATCGTCTCTCCCACGGACGCCGCCGCGGTCTTCGCGGTACTGCGCGCCCTGCCCCTGCCGCAGAAGGTCACCGGGCTGCTGGAGGCGGAGTCCGGATTCAACGACGCGCCCGCCGTCATCCTGGTGCTGTCCTTCTCCGCAGCGACCGCGGACCTGCCCGGCGCAGCGCTGATCGTCGGCGACGTGCTCACGCAACTGGCGGTCGGTGGCGTGATCGGGCTGGCGATCGGCCGGATCGGCGTGGCGGGGTTGCGGCATGTCGCGCTGCCCGTGACCGGGTTGTATCCGCTGGCCACGG
>NZ_JBQQCE010000378.1:0-9727 GCF_052245645.1 Streptomyces sp. KR55
GGTCCATCGCGGCGAGGGTCAGTCCGCCGCCGACGAGCGCGACGGCGGTCGCGATCACGGCCTTGCGCCGGCTCTTCTTCCAACGGGCCCGTTGGCGCCGCCGCGCCGCCCGGCCCTGCGGCGCGGGTATCGCGCCGTCGGTCTCGGCGGGCGGGACGGTCTCCGGGGGCGGGCCCGTGGGAGCAGTCCCGGCCGGGGCCGGAGCGATGTCCGGGGCGTAGGCGCCGCAACCGGGGCACACCAGGGCGCCGTTGAGATGCCGACGGCACGAGGAGCAGTAGTCCATCCGCCAGTAGTCCATCTGCGGTCTTCCTGAGTTGACAGCGCCGAACGGCCAGCAACGCTAACGAGGGATTCCTGCGGCTGTGTGCAGCCTGTGTGACGCTCCTGCACAGATTTCCCGCCCTTGTGCATACGCCCACGCCATGAGGCGGGCCCACCGTGTGGGATGGGGCGGGCCCATTTCTCGTACGGCTGTCCGGGGTGGCTTCTAGGCCAGGTGAACTTCCAGCGCGGCCCGCACCCCGGACTCCACGGCGCCCTCGATCCAGGACGGCTTGACCGAGGTGTGGTCCCCGGCGAAGTGCAGCGGTCCCTCGGGGCTGCGGATGGCCGCCAGGAGCTCCGTGTGCTGGCCCGGGAGCAGGACCGACGCCTCGCCGTACGCGTACGGGTCGCGCAGCCAGCTCTGGGTGCGGCCGGCGCCGGTGCAGAAGACCTCGATGCGCTGCCCGTAGACCTGTTGCAGCCCCCTGAGGGCGTGCGGGTAGCGGGCGTCGTCGTCGAGGGAGTCCCAGCGGGAGGCGTCGTCGGCCCAGCTGTAGGACGCGAGAACGACACCGCCCCGGCTGCCGGCCACCGGATGGGACGGGTTGATCATGAAGCGGTTGGAGTTGTCGGAGACCGAGCCGCCGCCGATGATGTCCGCGGCCTCGGGCTGCTCACGCGTGGCCCAGCGGTTGGCGGCGTAGTGCACGCGCTGCGCCGGGGTGATGTGCCCGGCCGGCACGGAGGGATGTGCGCCGAGCAGACTCCCGTCGGCGGGCGCCTTCCCCTTCCGGTACTCCTCGTACAGGCCGGGCCGTACGGCATCCAGCTCCCGCTTCCACTCACCCTCCCCGAACTCCCACCACCGGCGGCTGAACTCGAGCAGCACCTTGGTCGCGCTGTCGTAGTGCAGCTCGGCGACGGCACGTCGTTTGCCGTACGACATCAGCGGCCTGACCTGCACCTGCCGCAGCCCGGAGAACGGCACCGTCACGATCGCGAGGTCCCCGGTGAACTCCTCCCGTACGACCTTGCCGTCCCGCCCCTCGGACACCGTGTCCACCCACACGTGCGGCCCGCCGGCCCGGACGTGGGAGATGTCGCCGCGCCGGTCCGGGTCCCAGTACTCGATGTGCGTGACCCGCCGGTCCATCCGCACGACGTCCTTCACCTGCCGCAGCAGCGCGTCCGGCAGCGTCGCCGTACCGCCCACCAGCTCCCAGAACGCGGTGTCCGGGCTGATCAGCGACTGGCTGATGAAGCTGTGGATGAACGACAGGGGCAGCCGCGAGGTCAGGTTCTCCAGCGTGCCGACGAGATCGACCGTGCGCTCGTCGAAGCCGGCCTGCTCGGTCAGGAACCGGTACATGGACCAGTCTCCGTACCGCTGGATGACCCGCGCCCACCCCTCGACCCGTTCGGGCAGGGGTTTGTCGACGCGCCTGCCGTCCGGCCCGACCGTGCTGAACTCGTCGCGTACCGGGTCCAGGGCGGTGCGCAGGATGGTCGCGGACGGTGTGTCCCAGTACGTGCGCGGCACCCCGAAGGACCGGTTGACCCTGCGCGGCGCCCGCGCGTAGGTGGCGCGGCGCACCCGGATGCCGTTGACGTGGAGCCACGCCCGGTTGACCGGTTTTCCCTCGCCGTCGACGTCCACGAGATGGAACGGCCGTCGTTCGAGGTCGAGTTGGTCGATCAGGGACATCACCAGCGGATGGCTCCCGGGGATCCGCATGGCCCCGGCCTCCGCGTACTGCCGCGGATCGGCGAACGGCTGCGCCGCCTGCTCGTGTCCGCCGGTGCGGAAGGTCTTGATCCGGCCGCCGACCCGGTTGCCGTTGGCCTCCAGCAGCGTCACGCGATGCCCGGCCCGCTTCAGCAGCCAGGCCGCCACAAGACCCGCCGGCCCCGCACCGACGACCAGGATCTTCTTGGCGTTCCCGGTCCTCGGCCGGGGCAGACCGGTGTCGAGGATCTTCTTGTACGCCGGCACGAGCGGCCGGTTGTCGTCGTCGACGACCAGCAGCGCACGGGCGACCGCGAGGCAGGTGGCCCGGTCGGCGGTGGATCTCGGCGGGCAGGGCGCCTCTCGGGGACGGGCGGGTGCGGCGACGGCCGGTCCTGCCGCGCCGATCCCGACGGCCGCGGTGGTCGCGGCGGTGAACTTCCGCCTGGTGAAGGGGGAATGACGGTCAGCGATGCGCACTTCATCCATACGTCCTGGATAAGGTGCGCCGCCGTACCCCGACAGCGCGATCAACGCCGACCACCGGAACGTGCGAGCGCAAGGGGTCAGTCGGGCAGCCGCACCGACCGCCCGAGCAAACCCGTCACACCCACGCGCCCCCCAGCTGCAGTCGCCCCGGGTTTAGAGGCCGAACTCCTGGGGGGACACCCCGAGCACCGAGCACGCCTCGCGCAGGACCTGCTCCTCGGCCGGGGCGACGTATCCGTCCGCACCGGCGATGACGAAGCCGGTCTGCACGACCGCTCTGGCCTCCGTCGGCTTCTTGGCCGCCTTGGCGATCTCCTGCATGACGTCCCTCTTGCCCTGCGGGAAGTCGAACGCCAGCTGGTCGACATGCTTGTTGAACCGCTGGCGCAACTGCTCCGGCGGGAAGTTCTGCAGGACGTCGTTGTGCAGGATCAGCGACTCCACATGCTGGCGCTCGGTCGGGTCGACATGTCCGTCCGCCGCCGCGACCAGGGCGCACATCGCCATGCTGGCGTCCCGGTAGGCGCCGCTCTTCAGTTCCGTCTTGAGCGAGGTGAGCTGGGACTTGAGCGTGCTCACCAGCTGGGCCCGGGATCCTCCGGAGGACCCGGTACCCGGCCGCCCGTGTCCGCCGGAGCCCCGCATTCCCTGCGACTGCTGCTGCAGACTCTTGGCCTGGTCCTTGATCCGATCCCACATCGCCATCCGTGCCACCTCGGCTTCAGCCCATGTCGTTCCGGTCGCCCGCGAGCATTCCCGGGCCTCCCTCTGGCAACGCCTCCCGGGACCCCGAAGTTCCACGAACGGCTCAGCGACCGGGCTGTCCTGCCATGTCTGCGTCACCACCTCAGGGGAACGCGGGCATGATCCGGTCGTGGATCAGGCGGAGCTGGGTGTTCACGTCCGCCACCTCCGCGAGGTCGCGGCCGGTGAACGCCCTGACGAGCGTGTGGTCGGTGACGGCACAGATCATGTGGTTCACCCCGCTGGGAGCGATCTCCCGCAGGATCTTGTCCCGGCACTCCTCGGGCGTACCCGCGATGGAGAGGCGTTCGGCGATCTGCGGAGTGGTCAGCTCGATGCCCCGGGCCAGATCACCCGCGGCGATGGCGTCGATGACCGGTTTGAGCTCGCCCGGGTCCACCCCGTTGCGGCGCAGTTGCTCCTCCGGCATCGAGGAGGCGTAGATACCGACCATGCTACGGGCGGCGTCCTTGGCGGCCGCGGAGTCGGGCCCGGTCGCGAAGACGACCCACGCCCCGATGTCCAGCGACCGCCAGTCCCGGCCCGCGCGCTCCGCCCCGGCGCGTATGTGCCGCACCGCGTAGTCGTAGGCCTCACGGGTGTAGCTCAGCGCGTGATGGCAGCCGTCCGACAACTCGCCCGCCGCCTCGAAGGACTTCGGCCCGCGCATCGCCCCCAGCTTGAGCGGCACCCGGCTCTGCACCGGCCGGGCGAAGGTGAACAGCCCGTCGTAGGAGAAGAACTCGCCGTCGTGGGTGATGCTCCCCTCGTCCAGCAGGGTGCGCACCACATGGAGCGCCTCCTTCACCCGGGACAGCGGTCGCGTCCGGGCCCAGTCGATGCGGTACTGCGCCAGCAGCCCGAAGTTGCCGCTGGACAGCACACCCTCGGCGCGCCCTCCGGACAGTTCGTCGAGGGTGGCGAGGGCCTGCGCGATCAGCGTCGGCTCCCGCAGCGTCACCGGGGACACGCTCGGGCCCAGCCGGATCCGCCGGGTCTGTCCGGCGGCCGCGGCGAAGAGCAGCCACAGGTCCTTGTGCCAGGTCTCGTCGGCGGCATAGCAGGCGTGAAAGCCCAGTTCGTCGGCGAGTCGGATGGAGTCCAACGACTCCGCGAGCGGGTAGTCGGGGAGCATCGCGTAGCTGAACTTCACGGGCGCCACCTTCCGAGGAGTGAACCGCGGTACGGATGTGTCGTGCACCTGTCTCCATCGAGGATGTTGACGCCGACCGTCAACTGTCCAGGGCCCGGACGGAGTTGTCGCAGACCCCGGCGCACGCCTGTGTGTGCGCCGGTACGGCACCACCTGCGCCGGAAAGATCCAGGAAAACGAGGAAACATGCCCCCGGCGCTCGCGGGATCTGAATCATGAGGGCTCTGAGGAACGCCGGGCGAGAGCAACCGGGGGGACGGGTGCACGGGGCAGGTTCACCGGAGGCAGGCGCCGGAGACGGGCGCCAGGGCCCGCCCGGACTCGGGCAGTTGATCGGGGGCCGTTATCGCCTGGTCGGGCGGCTGGGCGCGGGCGGGATGGGCACCGTGTGGAAGGCGTACGACGAGGTGATCGGCCGTGAGGTCGCCGTCAAGGAGCCCCGGGTCGAGGGGGTGCCCGACGGGGACCGGGAGGTGCTGTTCGCCCGGCTCGAGCGTGAGGCACGTGCCGCGGCGCAGGTCGACCACCCGTCGGTGGTGGCCATCCACGACGTCGTGACGGTGGACCGGCGGCCGTGGATCGTCATGGAGTTCATCCGGGGCAGGTCGCTCGCCGACGTGCTGGCGGAGGGCACACTGACGCCGGCCCAGGCCGCCCGCATCGCGTTGCCCGTGGTCGGCGCACTCGCCGCGGCCCATGAGATCAAGGTGCTGCACAGGGACGTCAAACCGGGAAACATCATGCTCGCCCGGTCCGGCCACGTCCTGCTCACCGACTTCGGTATCGCCCAGGTCGAGGGCGAGACACCGCTGACGGAGCCCGGCGCGGTGGTGGGCAGCCCCGAGTACATGGCGCCGGAGCGGGTCCTGGGCAGGGCGCCGGGGCCGGAGTCGGATCTCTTCTCGCTCGGCGTGCTGCTCTACACGGCGCTCGAGGGCTTCTCCCCGTTCCGGCGCCCGACGGCGCCGGCGACGTTCCAGGCCGTACTCCACGTCGACCCGCCCACCCCCGCGCAGGCGGGTGGACTCGCCGGCCTCGTCATGCGGTTGCTGAGCAAGAAACCGCAGGCGAGGCCGGACATCGGGGAGATCGTCTCCGTGCTGGAGAGGGTCGCAGGCCCGGACCCCGTCCCGGTGGGGGCGCCGCCGTCCGGCGAAGGCGGCCGGGGACGGCGGTGGCTGCGGCCCGGTCTCGCGGCGCTGACCGCCTCGGTCGTGACCGGCGCCGCCGTCGCCGCGCTGATGTGGCCGGGCGCCGGCCGTGCAGGGGGCGACACCGGCAGCGGCGCGTCCGAGATCCCCGAGGGCTGGAAGATGCAGCACAAGCTCGGCGCGTCCCTCGCCGTCCCGGGCGACTACGAGGCGCATGTCTCCCCTGACGCCGTGGCCTTCCAGGCGCACGAGGGCCAGGTGCACCGGCAGGTGGTGCTGCTGCGCTGGGATGTGCCGCAGGGGTCCGCGAAGCAGAGGGCGGAGTACTTCTACCGGGAGTACACGGCGAACAAGGCATTCACCGACGTTCGGATCGTGCTCTCCGAGCTGGAGGTGGAGGGCCGCAGGAGTGCGGCCCTCACCATGACCTACCGCCCGGACGGAGGCCGGCTCTGGCGCAAGAGCGAGCTGTTCCACAACGCGGGAGGTGAGCTCTGGAAGATCATCGTCGACTCGGCTGTCACCAACGAACAGGACACCAGCGCCGACGAGCTCTTCAACGGCGCCGTGCACACCCTCAGGACGACCTGAACACCCTCAGAAGACCTGCGTCATGGCTTGGGTTTCCCCTGACCGCCCACGGCGTGCCGAGGCCGGCGCTTTGTCGAGACCTGGCCGACGAGCTCCCAGAAACACACCAGAGCGGTGACCGGCGGAATTCCGAAGATCACTAACGACAGGATCGAGCGGGACGAGTGGCCGACCGACAGCGCCACCGCCAGGGCGGACGCGGCGAGGATGACGCACCAGGACCGCCGCGCGCTCCGCTGCTGAACGGTTGCCCGCACGATGGACAGCGCCGCCACCAGCCACGGCCCGAACACCGTCATCGGCCACCATTGCGCAAATCTCATGGGCAGCACGGACGAGGCGATGGCGCGCAGTTGGTCATAGGAATAGGAGAGCGACCATCCCAGCATGCACACCGCGCTCAACGTGATCGCCGCGATCAGGAGCGTGACGTGAGTGACACGCTGACCGCCGTCAAGGAAATGGGATTCCGGGTGGGGCCGCCGCCGGTTGCTCCTGCGGTGCGGTCGCCCGGCCAGCCGGTCCGGAGCGGGCTCGGCGGACGCGGTGGACAGCATCTGGGCCAGTTCCTCGACCGGGTCCCAGTCGTTCGGCGGGATGTCCGGTTCCGGGGCCACGCTCCACAGCTGCTGGGTATCGACCGAGGTCTGAAAATCGTAGAGCCCGGACTCATCGCGCATCGTGGTCATACAGCCCCATCATCGCCCGGAGGTATTCGCTTTCCATCTGTCTGATCTTTTTATGGAAATCATCAAGCAGGTCCGAGCAGTACATGAGGCGCACATCGACATCCGTCTCGAGGTCGCCGGTGTCGTGCCCGAAAAGCGTCTTGGCCACGGGCCCTTCCTTCCAAGTCACGATCACCTAACGAGCCCAACAGCGGGTGAGATGTCGGGCATTCGGGGGATGCAAGTCGCTCGAAAGGGGGCGCGCGGAGTGTGAATAACAGCACGTAATCGGCGGTATTTTAAGCGCCGAAGGAAATTATATTCCGGGATTACCGTCGTCGGTGTGCGGGTCCGTGTGCTGCAGGATCAGCGCCGCTTCCGTGGTCCGGCACAGCGCCTCGACCGCGTGGCGCAGTCCCCGCCAGGAGGCCAGGCCGAGCACGATGCCGACCGGCGCCGCGGGCCACCACCAGATGCCGAGCAGCGTGAACGCCGTGCTCCAGGCGAGGCCCTCGCAGGCCGCGTCATAGGCGTCGCGGGCCTCGGCCAGCGCGGCGCGGGACGTGTCGGGTGCCGCGAGCAGGAGCGTGGTCCACCCGCTCGCGATGTCGTCACCGGTCTGCGCTCTGACGCGTGCCTCGGTTGCGCGGAACCGGTCGCTCGACCACGTGGGGGAGTCGGGACTGTCCGGCCCGGTGCGGGCCCGGCGCGCGTCGAGCCGGTCGGCGCGCAGCTCCTTGCCGTCGTCGCGCGCCCGTACGGCCTGCCGTCCGAGTTCCGCCGGCGGCACCCAGCGCCGTACCCGCCATGCGGTCAGCCGCCGGCCCAGCGGCATCAGCCACCACGGCCAGGCCCCCGACGCAAGCGCCCCGATCGCGGCCGCGGCGTACGGCACCGCGAACGCGGCCCCCACCACCGGCACCGCGACGAGTACGAGCGACGCGATGCCGTCGGCGGTCAGGCCGCCGCCCAGCCTGAGCGCGCCGGCGATCCGCTCGCGGGCGAGCGCGATGTCGTTCCAGTTGCGCTGGCCCAGCTGTCCGCCGCCCACGAGCGCGACCACGACGAACAGCGCGGCGGGCAGCAGCCGCCGCAGGAACCACCCGTCCGGGATGCGTTTCTGCAGCTCTATGAGCAGGCCCAGTCCCACCGCCGTCAGCCGCCCACCAGGCGCATCGGCCGGTCGGCCAGGGCGCAGGTCGGCGTGTCCGGCAGGACGCCGTCCCGCAGGTCGACCCGGGCGCAGCGGCGCGTGGGACAGACCCAGCCGGTCGACTGCGGTGTGGGGGCGCCCGGCCAGTCGCCCACGCCCATCGTGGGGCGCAGCCCGAGCCCGCCGGGGATGCCGGCCGCCTCGACGGCGTAGTGCAGCGCGCGTACGGCGTTCCGCCACTCGGTGGTGGCCGGGTCGGCATCCCGTACGACCGCGAAGTGCGCGTCCCAGAGTGCGGGACCGATCAGCTCGCGTACCGCGTCCACGTTGCGGCACAGGTATTCGACGGCGTCCTCGTACACCCGGCGTGCTCTCGCCCCGTCCCCCACGGCGGCCTCCCTGAAAGTCCCGAGAACCACTGCTCTCTGACAGGTGGTCAGACTAATGTAAGAGGCGATGACTGAGCCTCGGGATCGAGTGGTCGCACGCCTCGTCACAGCTCAGAACGCCCGCGATCCCGCGCCGCTGCGCACCCGGGACGCGGTGGACGATGCGCTGGCCCTGCTGCGGGAGGTCGCGCCGCTGCCCGAGGAACCGGTCGAACTCGGCCCGGTCGCCGCCGTCTTCTGGACGTTCTGGTTCCGCCATGAGGGCCCCGAGGATCCGGACGTACAGCAGAACCTGTTCTTCGTGCTGGGCACCTTCGGTTTCCTGTGCCCGCGCCTGCCCGAGAGCGCGGGGCTTCCCGAGGCCCTGCGGGACGGCTTCGACCCGGCCGATCCCTCGCACGATGCCCGGTTCGCCCACCTGGTGAGTTCGGCGCACGCCGATGCCGTGGTCAGGGCGCCGGATCCGGGGGAGCCCGAGCCGCGGGCCGCGCTGGACCGGGCGCTCGCCTGGTCGGACTCGGCGATCGAGTACGTACTGGCCGAAGACCACGCGGGATTCGTGGAGTTGGCGTTCCATGCCCTCCAGCTCAGCGTGACGCGCTTTCACATCACCGCCGACCCGGACGGGCTGGCCGCGGCGGCACGGTACGCCCGGGCGGTGTGCCGGCGGCTGGCCTCCGTCCCGCCCGGTTTCCTCGCCCCCGACCGGGCCCAGGAGGTCGCCGCAGTCGCCCTGAGCACGCTGATGGACGCCGCGCGGCTGCTCGGCGCGCCCCCGCTCGCCCTGGTCGAGCGGCTGGTGGCGGCGGCCCCGGACGGTGCGTGCACCCCGGAGACGACCGAAGGACTGCGCCTGCTGCGCGAGTTGTACGGCAACCCCGTCACCTGGCCCGGCGAACGGGACCTGCGTATCGGTGCGGCCATCGCCGACGCGGGCATCCGCGAGCACGACGCGGGCCGGATCGCCTGCGCCGTACGACGGCTGCGCGCGGCCCGGGCCGAGACCCCCGCCGGTCATCCGGCGCATTCCGAGGTCACTGCCGTCCTCGGTCAGGCGCTTGCGGCCCTCGGGAGGGAGCGCGGCGACGAAGAGGCGACCCGCGAGGCGGCCGAACTGCTCGACGGGCTCGGCGCGGTGAACGAGGAGGACCAGGAACTCGTCTCCGCCTACCTGGAGTTGGAGGGACTGAGCGGCGGTGACGATCCGCGCCGTGCCGGGCCGGCGCTCGCCCGCCTCGTCGAGCAGCTCCGACAGCGCGCCGCGCGCCAGGGTGACGCCCCGGACATTCACCTCGAAATCCTCGACCTGCTCACCCGGGTCGACGACCGGACGGGCGAGATCGATCCCGACGCCATCTCCGACGAGCGGATCACCCGGTACGGCACCGCCCTTGCC
>NZ_JBQQCE010000379.1:0-9724 GCF_052245645.1 Streptomyces sp. KR55
GAAGATAGACCAAGCGCCTTTCCCTAGATTGCTCCGGGGCGACCTGCAAAGACGCAGGTAAGCACATCGCTAAACCTCGCACAGCTTCTAAGCGCTTGGCCGCAGGTTCGAGTCCTGCCGGGGGCGCCCATGCTCCGCCCTCCTTCGGGAGGGCGTTTCTGCTGTTCAGAGCGGGTATCGCCGGGCACGACAAAGCCCCGGGCACTCCCCTACCGATCATGGGAGGACTCCGGGGCTGTCCGGCTGTCACCGGGTTTCTGCGGGTCGCTGTGTCGAATACGTGTCGAAGTTCACGGCGGCGGATCAGTCGGCGCCGGAGAGGTCGGGGAGATCCCCGGCGGCTTCGAGCCGCTTCTTCAGGTCCGGCAGCTGCCCGTCGACACATCGGGCGTAGGTGGCGAGCAGCACAGGCACGCTGTTCCCGGCCCACTCGGCCACCTGAGCGGGCGGGATCCCGTCGTTGAGCCACTTGGTCAGGCGGGTGTGCCGGTTGTCGTACACACGCTTTCCGGTCGGCGAATCGAAGACGTGCGGAGCCAGGACTGCCCGGCGAGCGCTGCGCCAGGCCCGGCGGATGACGGAGCCCGCAAGGATGCCGCCGTTCTCACCCTGGAACAAAAGATCACCCGGCTTGAGCTCCTCGTCTTCGATGTGCTGCCGCAGGATGCGAGTCAGGGCAGGATGTCCCGGCACCGTGCGCGTGTCCCCTTCGGCGCGGCCCTTGAGGTCGCGCTGCTCGTGGATCTCTCCCGTGTCGGTCCACTGCTTGCCGACTTCCGGAGTCGCGGTATGGATCATCAGTTCGCACCACTGGTCGTCGGCGTCGACGTCGGGCAGGCTCACGTCCCCTACGCGCATGGCTACGGCCTCTTCAGGGCGGGGCCCGCAGTAGTACAGCGTGGCGAAGAAGGCGTGCAGTCGCTTGCCGCCACGGGGGCGCCGGCGGATCCAGTCGAGGAGCGCCGCCGCCTGGTCGGGGTTCATCAAGCAGCGCTTGTCCACGGCGTTGTTCGTCTTGGTGGCAGTCGTCGCGTCCTTGCCCTTGGGAAGGGGGTTGGTCCGCAGGATGCGCCGCCGGATCGCGTACTTCATGACGACGTTGAGGATCCGGCGATGCCGCTTGCGGGACCAGGCCGCCGCCTGCTTGCCGTCGAGCCGGGTGTCAATGGCCTGTAGAACGTCGTCGACCTTCTCGGGGTCCTCCCAGACCGAGACAGGAAGGGAGTTCCGCTCAACCCATCTGAGGATGGTCACCACGTCCCGCGGTGCGTCCGATCGACGATTCGCGTTGAACACCCACTCGCGCAAAGCAGTCCGTACGGCCACCGGATCGAACTGAGTGGGCTGGATGCGGAGCAGGGCGAGAGTGGTTGCCGTCAGCGCCTTGGCGGTGTTCTTGCGGCTGTTGCCGCCAAGTTGGGGCCACCGGGCATCCACGTACTGAACGGCGAACTTGTACCAGCTCATGGCAGCCGACTTCGAGCGATGTGACACCGGCAGCCCGGTCGCGATGACGAACGCTTCGCCCTTGCCCGTGGCTTGGATCAGTTCAGAGCGAAAGCCCTCGGCGAGGGCCAGCGTGTCGAACGGCTCGCGCCAGCGCTTGCCAGCGACCACCCAGCGCACCGTGTAGGTGGTCTTTCGGGCACCCTTGTACATGAGGATCTTGTAGACCTTGACGTCGTACGTCGTCTCCATCAGGCGACGTCCCCCCGGTCATCGAGCCAGTGGTCGAGGGCGGTGCGCCGGATCCTCAGGTCGCCGTTCGGGAGCTTGATGCAGCGGGGTGCACGCCGCTTGGCACGCCAGTCGTAGAAGGTCGAACGCGAGATGCTCAGTTCTTCGCAGACCTCAGCGAGGGTGAGCATGTTGCGTGATCGGACGGCCGGGGTCATGTTGTGCTCCCTTCGCTGAGGAGGGCTTCGCGGGCGGTTTCGCGGTTGAGCCGGAGGTCGCGGGCGATGGTGGCGGCGAGGGCTGATTCGCCGGGGGTGTGGCCGTGTCCGGCGTACTGCCAGTCGGCGAGGACAAGGACGGTGTCCGGCTCGATGTCCTCCAGGCCGAGGGCTGCGGCCTCTTGGGCGGCGCGGTGGTCGGCGCGGGCCTGGCGGAGGGCGCCGAGGGTGGTCGAGTAGTGGCGGGACTTGGTGGAGAAGTGGCCGCGGAAGCCGAGCATGTGGGCCCAGGCCCACAGCCGGCGGTCCGGGTACAGCGGGTCGAGCAGCTTGCACGCTTCGATCAGGCGGCGGGTGTGGTCGGGGACCTGGTGGCGGTCGAGTTCGGAGAGTTCGCCTATGCGGCGGTCGGGGGTGCCGGTGTTCTCGGCGGCCTTGGTGGCGTACTTGGCCACGTACGAGGCCACGGCTTGTTCGGTGATGTCGGAGCCGTCGCCGAAGGCCTTCACCGGCCGGACGTCGAGCTGGGTGCCCCAGCGGAAGGTGCGGGCCGGTTGGTCCTCGGTGGCCGGGACGGAGACCGAGGTGTAGGAGTGCGCGGCGGCGGCGCGGATGGCGTCGGCGAGGAGATCGACCGTGGCCCAGGCAGGCGGCGGGGTGTCTGGTCCGTCGGGGCCGTCGAGGCGGATCACGGCGTGGAAGTGCACGGCGCCGCGCTTTTGGAACTCGGCGACCTTGCCGTAGGACAGCCGGGCGCACTCTTTGAGCTCGCGTTGGGTGATGCCGGCGCGGGCGGCGATCTCGCGGCGGAGCCGGTTGGTGAAGCGCTGCCAGAGCTGTCCGGCGTGGTTGTTGAACAGCACGGCGCCCGCGTAGTCGTACGTGGCCGGGTCCAGGGCGGTGCCCAGGGCGGGGTCCTCGGCGGCATGCCGGGTGCCGCAGCGGCAGACGTCGCGGTCGGGCCGGTTGTGGACCGGGCCGAAGGAGGGAGCGGTGAGGGTGGCGAAGACGCGCGGGTGATCCCGGACCGTGGCAGGGATGTCGCGGCGGTCATCTCCGGCCAGGCCCGCGCGGATGAGGTGGTAGGTGTCGCCCGCGTAGGTCCAGGCGCAGGCCGGGCAGCGAGAGGCACGGCGGTTGCCGCAGGCGACGCGGAGACGGCCGCCCGGCTCGGTCTCGGTGGAGTAGTGGTGCAGGGTCTCGCCGGTCGTCTTGTCCTTGTGCAGGACCCAGCCGCGCAGGTGGATCGGGTCGGCGCAGCCGCCGGTGCGGCGGATCTGGTCTTCCCAGCGGGTGTAGTCGGCGGCCGAAGCCACCCTCAGCAGGTCACCGAGGGTGATCGGGTCGAGCAGCAGGTCAGGCACGGGCGCCCTCCCGGTTGCGGCGAGTGCGGGCGGTACCGGTGCCGTGGCAGGCCGGGCAGTGCGCGGTGATGGTGCGCAGGTGGCCGCGGGCGTCGCGCCCGCCGAGGGTGATAGCGACGGAGGCAAAGCCGTCGCAGGCCGGGCAGATCCGAGCGTTGCTGCTGGTGGCCGGGGTGGAGCCGGTCATGATGGAGGTTCCTTCCGGTTTTGTGGATCGGACAGGGACGGCGCCCGGGCGGCGGAGACTTGGCGGTTTCAGGGCCGCCCGGGAGCCGGTCAGCGTCGCTTGCCCTCGGAGGCGAGCAGGGAGCGCAGGACGACGGCGCAGACGGCGACCGAGGCGGCGGTGATGGCGACCGCGAGGAGCATGGAGACCAGGACGGCGCCGACGACCAGGACCACGGCGGTGCCGCCGCCGACGAGGGCGAGCGCGGTGCCGGGGGTGAGCTGGACCACCGGCCGGGACGGCGCCGGAGCCGTCGGGGCGGGCGGCGGGGTCTGGCCAGCCGGGACGACGGCGGTCGGCTCGACCACGGCCGGCGGCGTGACCTGGCCGGTCGGGGTGGGCATGGTCGGGATCTTCGGGCGGAACATCAGCGGTTCTCCCTTCCTGGTGGGCTACTTGATGAAGCTGTCGATGGCGGGGGCCAGGACGCTGTCGGCGAGGAGGAAGCCGCCGAGCAGCAGGACGGCGATGAGCCACCAGGGCGGGCGGATGAGCTTGACGCCGAGGTAGCCGACGACGAGCAGGGCGAGCCAGAGCGGTACGTCCATCGGTGGTGGCCTCCTAGCGGACCTTGCAGCGGTGGGTGCGGGCGGCGAGCTGGGCGGCGGACTGGCTGGAGTAGTCGGCGGACCAGCCGCAGCGGTCGGCGGTGCACACGGCGGCGTGCTTGGTCTGGCCGTTGCGGTCGCGGTGGGTGCCGATCTGCACGGGGCCGATCCGCATCACGGAGTGGAAGTGGTCGCGGGCGGGCATGACGGGTGGTTCTCCTTTCTGGTCAGGTGAGTTGGGCGGCGATGGCGTCGGCGAGCTGGGGCGGGACGCCAAGTCGGGCGCGCAGGGTGTCGGTGTCGATCGGCGTACCGGTGCGGGCGCGGTGGTCGTCGGCGACCTTGCGGGCGTGCTCGACCAGCGCGGCCGGGACCGGCGGAACCGGGGCAACGGGCGGTGCCGGGGTGTGCTCAGGGGCGGGAAGCGCGGGAGCTTCCTCGGCCGCAGGCGCCGGGGAGGCGTCCAACTCCGCCTCGGAAGCACGCGGTTCGGGGTCGACGTCGGGTGCGGGTGCCCGGGCTGGAGGTGCCGGCGGATCCGGCACCCGGTCTGTGGCCGAGTGGGCCAGGAGCGTGCCGCCCATGAAGGCCAGCGCGGGCCAGGCGGCGACCAGGATGCGCAGCCACGCCGGGATGTTGCCCAGGTCGAGGAGTCCGGCGGTGGCGACGTTGGCGCCGAGCGAGGCCACCAGGGCGATCACGAACCAGCACCAGGCCAGCCGGGACGGCCCATCGGTGCGCAGCCGCCGCCAGGCGGCGACCAGGAGCAGGTCGACGCTGACCGGGTAGGCCCAGGCCTTCCAGCCGTCCTGTCCGGCAGCGGCGGCCAAGTCGTGCAGGTGCGCGAAGGACAGCGCCCCGGCGATAACCGCCTGGACCAGCACCGCATCGATCCGCAGTCGCGCGGCCATGCCCGTCACCGCACCCGGGGTCGGCCGTTGGCCTCGGCGATGGCCGTCAGAACCCGGTCGAGGCTGGCCGCATCCAGGCCGCTGACGGCATCCCCGAGCGGGATCCGGGCGGCGGTGTCGGCCAGCGAGGCGGCGATGGCCAGGATGCGCAGTTCCCCGCCGGAGGCGGGCAGCTCCTTCGCGGCCAGGGCCTCGGTCACCTTGACCCAGTCGACGCCGTACGGCTCCGGGGCCGGTCCGGAGTAGTCGATCAGCAGCAGGCCGGGCCGTTCGGCCAGGCGCTTGATCCACAGGCCGTGGCCGACGAGCAGGTTGATCGCGGCCCGCTGGGTCGGGGAGTCGTCCGCCATCATCTGGAGGGTGTCGGCCAGCTCGTCAGCGTCGATCGTCACAGTCACGGTGCCGTTGTCGGTGTCGTACCAGGGGCAGTCGCGTTCGTCGTGGTCGATGCCGGTCTCGTCGCCGTCGACGTCGCCGCAGTACTCGCAGAACACAGCGAGCTCCTTCCTGTCGGGAGGCATGGAGGGGGTAGGGACCTGGCGCGAGGGCGGTCGCGCCGACCAGGGAAGCGGGGAAGGGGTCAGGCCGTGGCGGGGGCCGTCTTGGACAGCGGCACCCGGGCCGAGGGCAGCGCCGCAGCCGCGGGCCGGTAGGGCGCCAGGGCGGGCAGGTCGGGGGTGCGGTCGGCGTGCTTGTTGCAGAGGTTCACGGCCTGGCGCAGCGAGGTGTGCGGGGCGCGGATGCGGTGCCAGCCGCCGGTCGAGTCCCCGGCGATCGCCACCCCGCGCATCTCGGCCGGGATCTGGATGGCGGCCAGGACGGCATCCGGGGCGATGTCGCCGAAGGCCATCTTGGCGGAGGTTTCGTCGTTGACGCGGTGCGCGGTGCGCCCGGTGAGCTGAGCGCGGAGCATGGTGATGCCGTCGCCGAGTTCGGAGCCGAAGCGCTGCCCGCAGATCTCCAGGTAGATGCCGGCCGCCCGGCCGAGCTGGGCGAGGCGCACCAGCGCGGTGACGATCCGGTCCCGGCGCGGGTCGTTCTTCTTCGTGCTCAGCGCGAGTTCGGCGACCTCGTCGACCAGGACCACAATCGGCACCGGGCGCAGGTCTTCGCGCAGGTCCCAGATGTCGGCGGCGATCTCCGCATCCGGCACCGCCACGCTGATGCGCTGCTCGGCCCGAATCAGCTGGTAGACCTCCTGCATGTGCGCGACCAGCGCCTCCAGCAGCTCGGCGGCGGTGTCCGGGTTGTCGGCCAGCGCGGAGAACCGACGGGCGAGCGGGAACAGCTCGACCCCCTGCTTGCAGTCGATGCCGACCAGGGCGACATGCTGCGCAGCCAGCCCGGCCACCAGGTTGCGCTGGTAGACGGACTTGCCGGACTCCGTCGCGCCCAGGGTCAGGCCGTGCGGCACGGCGCGGTAGTCGCGGTAATGCACCGAGCCGTCCTCCCGCAGCGCGACCGGAACCCGCATCGGGGCACGGTCGGTCTTGGCGGGCATCTGCACCCGCCGGAGCACGTCGTAGCCGGTCATCCGCACCTCGACCACGCCGGAGCGCACCTCGCGGGAGGTCACGCCGTACATCGAGAAGGAATGGCGCAGCCGGTCCGTGGCCGCCGCCACGTCGAAGGCGTCCTGCCCGGGCCGGAGCTTCAGCCGCAGCACCAGGCCGGTCCGGGTCGGCCGCAGGTGCAGGATGCGCGGCGGGCGGGACTCGGGCACCGGCCGGTTGGCCATCCGGGCCAGCACCAGCCGCCAGCGCGAGGGCGGGACCGTCAGCCCGCAGGCCTCCATGACCGAGCCGTAGCGGACCAGGACCCGCAGCGCGGCCAGGGCGACCCCGAAGGTCAGCCAGTACCAGGCGGGGCGCCGCCACCGCAGGAGACCCGCAGCGGCGACGACCACAACCACAGCGGCCATGAACCACGTCATGACTCAGGCCGCCTCGGACGCCGAGCCTGCAGCGGCCAGCGAGGTGACGGCGACCGCACGGAAGGCGATGCCGTGCCGCTTCTGGCCGTTGAACTCGTTCTCCCACGGCCGGGCGACCAGACCGGTCAGCGCCACCGGCGTGCCCATGGCCAGCTCACCGGAGATGCCCGGCTCGGGCACCGCCACGGTGACGACCTCCGCGCTGCCGTTCATGACGAACAGCACGTCCACCGTCCACATGGTCTCGCCGCTGTCGCGGTCCACCGCGACCTGGCCGGTCTGACGGTTGGCAACCTTCGTCTGTGGGGGCTGGGCGACCATCAGGGTCGCGCCGGACGTGTCGACGGGAATCTGACGCACAGCAGATCACTCCTCTATAGGGGCTGGACTCCGCCACTCATGTATATGAGTGACATGAAGAAGAGTGCCTGACTCCTATACATGAGTCAACCCGTCACGAAGAAGAACCCGCGACGGGCTGAGGGGAGTTGAGCAGGTGTCAGTCGACGGCGGGGATCCTGTACTCGAAAATGAACTGGTCAGCGGCCATGAGCGTGTCGCAGACCTCGACCACACGGCCCTCCGTCGTACGGGCCTCACGGATCAGGTGCACCACGGGAGCTCCAGGGCTGAGCGCCAACTCCGAGGCCTCTGCCTTGGAAGCCGTACGCGCCTGCAGAGTCTCAACGAACTCGGCGAACTCGTGCCCATGGTCCTCGAGTCGGGCATAGATGCCACCCCCGCCGGGGTTCTCGGCGAAGAGTTCAGGGATGTCCTTGACCACGTCCCAGGGGAGGTACGACGTCGCCGTTTCGACAGGGGTGCCGTTACGGAAGTAGAGGCGACGCCGGGCGAGCACCTGAGTGCCGGCGGAGACGCCCAAACGTTGCGCGGCATCCTCGGGTGCCTCCATAGGACCGATGTAGAGGACGCTCACCTTGGCAGTGGCGCCGGACTGCGCCGACTCCGCAAGATACGCGGCCTTGCCGCCCCGGCGGTGCGAACGCCGGAAGCGGTCGGAGGACCGATGCCGTACCGGTGGGCGATCCTTCACGATCGAGCCCTTGCCGTGCCGGGTCTCGACGAGCCCGCTCGCGCGCACCTCGACCATGGCCTTGCGGATCGTTCCGCCCGAAACGCCATAACGCTCTACCAGCTCCGACTCACTGGGCACCATGTCACCGGGCTTGAGGACACCGGCCCGGATCTGCTGCACGATCTCGTCGGCGATCTGCACGTACCTGGGTACGGACCTCTCACCTCCTACCGCTGTTCCCATAGTCCTTCTCTTCCTCCTATGCTCCTGTACATGAGTAACAGCGCGCAGGAAGGCCAGTCAACGCCGATGCACTCCGTGTCCGTGGCCGGGGTGGTGGTGCGCGAGGACGGACGGCTCCTGGCGATCCGCCGAGCCGACAACGGCACTTGGGAACTCCCCGGCGGCGTGCTCGAACTCCACGAGCCCCCCGAGACGGGGGTAGCCCGCGAGGTCCTCGAAGAGACGGGCATCCACGTGGAGGTGGATGAGCTCACCGGGGTCTACAAGAACACGACGCGCGGCATCGTCGCCCTGGTCTTCCGCTGCAAGCCCTCGGGCGGCACTGAGCGCACGTCGAGCGAGTCAACCGCGGTCGACTGGCTCACGCCCGAGGAAGTCAGCGAGCGCATGTCCGAGGTCTTCGCCATTCGTCTCCTGGACGCCTTGGACGGCAACGGCCCGCACGTGCGTAGCCACGACGGCCGCAGGCTCATCAAGGCCTGACGACTCGCCGCTCAGGCCGCCTGCCATGCCTGACGATGCCGGGCAACTCTGTAGATGTGCTCGACCTGGTCAGTGGTCAGCATCCCCGTCAGCGGTGCCAGGGCTGAGACTTCGCGTTCGCGGTACACCCTCACCGTCAGCTGCGTAGCCACCACCTTCAGGTCGGTGACTCCGACGAAGACCAGCACCGGCTCTACGGGCACGGCGAAGCCGCAGTAGCGCTCAAGCACTCGCTGTACGCGTTGAGCCTCAGCCCGGCTCTTGCGGGCATAGGGCTCTGGAGGGCCGTTGTTGACCTTGACGGCATCGTCCCCGACCCAAACGGCCTTGTTTGGATGGTTCTTGGTGTTGACGCTGAAGACCCCACCAGGCCCGATCAGGAGATGATCGAGGTCCACGTCCCTCGGCAACGGTATGGAGTGCAGCACCCGCCACCCGTGGCGCCGCAACCGATCGAGCTCAGCTCCCACGCGTCGTTCTCCTGCCAGCCCCTTACGCCAGGAGTCCCCCTCGACCGGGCGCCGCAGTAGCCAGGCGACCACTCGCGCAAAGGTGCTGGCCCCAGCTGCGGCGACCTGCGGGCGCAGAGCATCTCCGGGAGTGTTCGAGGCGAGGTCATCAGCCGGAGTGAGGGGCGGTAACGGCGGCCGGCCAGGCTTCGCCGAAGCAGAGGCGGACACCGGAACGATGCTTGATAAGCGCTGGGTCAGGATGACAGTCACGGGATCGCAATACTCGGCCCGCAAGACGGTGATCGCACCCGTCCTGCAGTCAGCCCAGCCAACTGCCGTCCCATCCGGAAGATTGACGTAGAGGCGATCATGCCCATACCGCTTCCAACGCACGACTTCCAGCTCGTTCATGGCTCTCCCCTGTCCCGTGAGCGGCGATGCCGCCATGGCAACAGCAGGAGCAACACGGCACAAGAGCGCGATCGCGGTAGAACTTTCCCTACGTCCATCAAGGCCCGCGCACGGCGCGGGCGCGCGCCGCCTTTCCGGCGCGGCCCGCCTCCTGTCTTCGCCCCGGCTGGCCGCGCCCGGCGGCGCGCTACGTGCAGCGGGCGGACGTAGGGAAACCCTCTG
>NZ_JBQQCE010000038.1:0-34716 GCF_052245645.1 Streptomyces sp. KR55
GTGCCGGGTCGGCCGCCGAGGCGGCGCTGGCGGCGGCGCGGCAGCTGCACCGGGAGGACGCGGAGGCCAGTGCCCGGATGGCTGCGCACGGGCTGGCGCTGCTGGACGAGCTGCTGCCCGGCGGCGGTCACCGGATCCTCACGCACTGCAACACCGGGTCACTGGTGTCGGGCGGCTCGGGGACGGCGTTCGCGGTGGCGCTCGCCGCACACCGGCAGGGACAGCTCAGGCGGCTGTGGGTGGACGAAACGCGTCCTTTGCTGCAGGGGGCCCGTCTGACGGCGTACGAGGCGGCGCGCAGCGGCATGGCCTACACCCTGCTCACCGACAACGCGGCGGGTTCGTTGTTCGCGGCCGGGGAGGTGGACGCCGTGCTGATCGGGGCGGATCGCATCGCGGCCGACGGTTCGGTGGCGAACAAGGTCGGGAGCTATCCGCTCGCGGTGCTCGCGCGGTACCACCATGTGCCGTTCATCGTGGTGGCGCCGGTGACGACGGTGGATCCGGACACGCCGGACGGGGCGTCCATCGAGGTCGAGCAGCGGCCGGGATACGAGGTGACCGAGGTCGCGGCCCCCAACGTGCCGGTGACGGGAGCGGGCGGCGGGGTGCCGGTGGCGCCGCTGGGGACGCAGGCGTACAACCCGGCGTTCGACGTCACACCACCCGAGTTGGTGACAGCGATCGTGACCGAGGAAGGGGCCGTGTCGCCGGTGACCGCTGAGGCCCTGGCCGAGATGTGTGCCAGGTCGGGCCAGGCCGTGATCGGCTGACGAGCACCGTCCTTGTGGCCCCTGAGCGGGAGGTCGGGGCCGATTGCTGTGCGCACGAGGCGCGGCCCGGGATCCCCTGCTGAGATCAACGGCGACGGGCGAGGGCAGACAGTAGCGACCTCGTACGACTATCGTCACGGGCCAGTGACCTCCCTCACCAGCGGCCCGGTCACTGTTACGAGAATGGGATGATGTCGTTTATGAAGGGACGAGTCCTTGTCGTCGACGACGACACCGCACTGGCCGAGATGCTCGGCATTGTGCTGCGTGGTGAAGGTTTTGAGCCGTCTTTCGTAGCCGACGGCGACAAGGCGCTGGCCGCTTTCCGGGAGACCAAACCCGATCTGGTACTGCTCGACCTGATGTTGCCCGGCCGGGACGGCATCGAGGTATGTCGCCTGATCCGGGCGGAGTCCGGGGTGCCGATCGTGATGCTCACGGCCAAGAGCGACACCGTCGACGTGGTGGTGGGCCTGGAGTCGGGGGCCGACGACTACATCGTGAAGCCGTTCAAGCCGAAGGAGCTCGTCGCCCGGATCCGGGCACGGCTCAGGAGGTCCGAGGAGCCCGCTCCCGAGCAGCTCGCCATCGGTGACCTGGTCATCGACGTGGCCGGACACTCCGTGAAGCGGGACGGGCAGTCCATTGCGCTGACGCCGCTGGAGTTCGATCTGCTGGTCGCGCTGGCCCGTAAGCCGTGGCAGGTGTTCACGCGCGAGGTGCTCCTGGAGCAGGTGTGGGGCTACCGGCACGCGGCGGACACGCGGCTGGTCAACGTCCATGTGCAGCGGCTGCGTTCCAAGGTCGAGAAGGACCCGGAGCGGCCGGAGATCGTGGTGACCGTGCGTGGTGTCGGTTACAAGGCGGGGCCGAGCTGACATGTCCGGGGACAGTGCCGCTTCGGCGCCCGGCAGGTCCGGGGGCGGTGCGGGGCGGCCTGTCGGCCGGAAGGCGGCGGGTTCCCGCTGGGGGCGTTTTCTCGAGAGCGGGCTGCTGCAGGGCGGGGTCCAGGGCAGCCCGGTCCTGCGTCTGTTCATGCGCTGGGTGCGTCGGCCGTTGCTGCCCGTCATGCGGTTGTGGCGGCGCAACATCCAGCTCAAGGTCGTCGTCACGACGCTGCTGATGTCGCTGGGTGTCGTCCTGCTGCTCGGCTTCGTCGTCATCGGGCAGGTGCGCAATGGACTGCTGGACGCCAAGGTGAAGGCGTCGCAGAGCCAGGCCACGGGCGGATTCGCGGTGGCCAAGCAGAAGGCCGACGAGGCGGCGAGCGGAACCGGTGACGGGGCGGCCCAGGTCGACGGCCGGCCCTCCCAGAACGTGATCCAGTGGATGAGTGATCTCGTCTCCTCGCTCTCCAGCGGTGGGCAGGGCGCCTTCGACGTGGTGACGCTTCCGGCCGGGGACGACAGCGGCGGTGGGCGTGGCCCGCGTGCCTCCGGCGGTGTGGATCCCAATGAGAGCGTGCCGGAGGCCCTGCGCGCGCGGGTCACCAGCAGTACGGCGGCCGCCCAGAGCTACACCCGCATCGTCTACAGCGGTGAGAAGGAATCCCAGCCGGCGCTGGTCATCGGCAAGGAGGTCGACGACCCGAACGGCGACCCGTACCAGCTCTACTACCTCTTCCCGCTCACGCAGGAGGAGAAGTCGCTGAGCCTGGTCAAGGGGACGCTCGCGACGGCCGGCGTCTTCGTCGTCGTACTCCTCGGGGCGATCGCCTGGCTCGTGGTGCGCCAGGTCGTCACGCCGGTGCGGATGGCGGCCGGTATCGCCGAGCGGCTGTCCGCGGGGCGGCTGCAGGAACGGATGAAGGTCACTGGCGAGGACGACATCGCACGTCTCGGCGAGGCCTTCAACAAGATGGCGCAGAACCTGCAGCTGAAGATCCAGCAGCTGGAGGACCTGTCGCGGATGCAGCGGCGGTTCGTGTCGGACGTGTCCCATGAGCTGCGGACGCCGCTGACGACAGTGCGGATGGCCGCCGATGTCATTCACGAGGCGCGGGAGGACTTCGACCCGGTAACCGCGCGGTCGGCGGAGCTGCTCGCCGACCAGCTGGACCGGTTCGAGTCGCTGCTGTCGGATCTGCTGGAGATCAGCCGCTTCGACGCGGGCGCGGCGGCGTTGGAGGCCGAGGCGATCGACCTCAGGGAGGTCGTACGGCGGGTCGTCAGCGGTGCCGAGCCGCTCGCCGAGCGCAAGGGCACGCGGATCCGGATCGTGGGCGATCAGCAGCCCGTCGTCGCCGAGGCCGACGCCCGGCGAGTGGAGCGGGTGCTGCGCAACCTCGTGGTGAATGCCGTGGAGCACGGCGAGGGAAAGGACGTCGTCGTCAAGCTCGCCGCGGCCGGCGGGGCGGTTGCGGTCGCGGTGCGCGACTACGGCGTCGGGCTCAAGCCCGGCGAGGCGACCCGGGTCTTCAACCGCTTCTGGCGTGCCGACCCGGCACGCGCGCGTACGACGGGTGGTACGGGCCTGGGTCTGTCGATCGCCCTGGAGGATGCGCGGCTGCACGGCGGCTGGCTGCAGGCATGGGTGAGCCGGGCGGTGGATCGCAGTTCCGGCTGACGCTGCCGCGGACCGCGGACGAACCGCTGCGGGGCTCGCCGATACCGCTGGAGCCCAAGGACTCGCGCCGAAATCGTGGACTCAATGATGCGGGTCTGCCGTGCGGCGGCGGGGCGAAGACCGCCACGGTGCCCGCACAGACGACGGGCAGCGGACCGCTGCCGCCGCGGGATCCGATCACGCCCAGGCTGGCCGCCGTTGCCCCCACGGCCGATCCGACGGCGCTGCCCGGCAACGGCGCGCGGGTGGTGCCGCGGCCCGCGGGGGGAGCACGACGGCAGGACGACCAGCCCGCCGTGGAGGCGGCACGCAGCGCGGCCCTGAACCGTTCGACGGAGGTAGGGCCGGACGAGGCGAACGATCAAGGGGAGGCATTTCGTGGGCGCTGACCGCGAGGGGGGCGCCCGGCGGATGTCGGCGCGCGCGGTGGCGTACGTCGCCTGTGGTGCCGTACTTCTGACGGGGTGTGCCTCGATGCCGGACAACGGGGACCTGCGGGGCGTCGAGTCGACCCCGCGCCAGGACACCCAGGTGCGGGTGTTCGCCATGCCGCCCCGGGAGGACGCCCTGCCCTCCGAGATCGTGCAGGGCTTCCTCGAGGCGCTGACCAGTGACGATCCGCACTATGCGACGGCGAAGCAGTATCTGACCGCGCAGGCGGCGAAGACCTGGCGGCCGGAGCTGTCCACGATGGTGCTCGCGGACGGGCCTGCCACCGAGGCCGGTCCTGCGGGAGGCCGGGAGGACGGCGACAACGTCTCCTTCACACTCACCGGCACCAAGGTCGCTCTGGTGGACGCGGAGCAGTCGTATACGCCGGCCGAGGGTGCCTACAGCAGGCAGGTGTACCTCACGCGCGACAAGAAGAACGGACAGTGGCGCATCGACGGGCTGCCGCCAGGTGTCGTCATGGGGCAGTCGGACTTTCAGCGCAACTACATGTCCGTCAACAAGTACTACTTCGCCTCGAACTCAGCGGTCGGGGCGGCCTCGCAGCCGGCCGCCGTCGCCGATCCCGTGTACGTGCGCCGGCGCGTGGACCCGATGACGCACATGGTGCGCTCGCTCCTCAACGGACCCACGGCCTGGCTGGGGCCCGTGGTCCGGTCGAGCTTCCCGACCGGTACGGCCCTGGAGAAGGGCGCCGGCTCGCTGACGCCCGACGACCAGAACAAGCTGACGGTGCCTCTGAACGGGAAGGCCACCCGCGTGGGGCTGGCCAAGTGCAACGAGATGGCAGCCCAGTTGCTGTTCACGCTGCAGAGCCTCACGCCCGCGGTGGACGAGGTCGAAGTGCAGGCCGGCGGAGCGCAGTTGTGCATGCTCGACGAGGACGGGGCAGCGGCCGTCGCCGCGCGCGGTTCGGCCGAGCGTACCGAGTACCTGTACTTCATCGACGGTGAGCACCGCCTGGTACGGATTCCGGGCGGCAGCAGGAGCTCGAACGCCGAACCGGTGCCGGGCGAACTGGGCGAGGGCGCACAGGCGTTGCGGTCGGTGGCGGTGTCGCGCGACGAGGACACCGCGGCCGGGGTCGCCATCGACGGCAAGGAGCTGTACGTCGGCTCGCTCGTGTCGGGCGGTTCGCTCGGGGAGCCGGTGGTGCGCAGTGCGGGCAGGACGGAGGAGGACCGGCTGACCGCGCCCAGTTGGGACGCGCGGGGCGACCTGTGGGTGGCCGACCGCAACCCCGAGAAGTCGCGGTTGCTCATGCTCCAGGAAGGCAAGGGCGAGCCGGTGGAGGTGGAAGTCCCGGGGCTGGACGGGCGGATCAAGTCCGTGCGGGTGGCGGCCGACGGGGTGCGGATCGCGCTGGTCGTGGAGAACGACGGCAAGCAGTCCCTGCTGGTCGGGAGGATCGAGCGGGCGGCGAAGGACGAGACGCGCGAGAAGGGCGGCGAACAGCCCGGGGTCTCTGTTTTCGAACTGCGGCCTGCTGCACCGGCGTTGGAGGAGGTCACCACCATGTCGTGGGCCGGTGACGGCCGGCTCGTGGTGGTCGGACGCGAGGAGGGCGGCGTGCAGCAGATGCAGTACGTCCAGGTCGACGGCTCCACGCCGGAGGGACCGGCGCCCGACGCTCTGACCGGAGTGAAGGCGATCGCCGCCGCCGAGGACGACCGGCTGCCGCTGGTGGCGTACTCGGAGGACGGGATCGTACGGCTGCCGGACGGGGCGCAGTGGCAGACGGTCGTCAAGGACGGCTCTGCACCGGTTTATCCGGGGTGACTCCTGTCCGGGTGAGGCTTTGCCACGGCGCTGAGCCGGCGTCAGGGGTGATGGATCGGCGCCCGGCGCGGTGCGGTTGTTGCGCCGTGTCGGTGATGGCGCCGGTCAGGGTTGTGTTGTGACGCGTTGAAGGGCGGCCGTCTTCGTCGAGGAGAGACTCGGCGGAGACGGCCGTTTCTGCTGGTGGTGGGGTGACGGGGAGTTATCCACAGGCAGTTGTCCACAGGGGTGGCCGCTCGGCGCGGGCGTTGGCACAGTGGTGGGCATGCGGGGGTGGTGGCAGGACCTCAGCGACCTGGTGCTGCCGGCCGAGTGCGGAGGCTGCGGAAGGCCTCACACGGTGCTCTGCCCGGAGTGCCGTGCCGCCCTGAGTGGGGCCGTACCGCGCCGGGTGCGACCGGCGCCGGAGCCGCCCGGGCTGCCGGTGGTGTACGCGGCCGCGCGGTACGCGGACGAGGTACGGGCGGTGTTGCTGGCCCACAAGGAGCGGGGCGCGCTGACCCTCGCCGGGCCGCTCGGCGTCGCTCTGGCCGGGGCGGTGCGGACGGGGCTTCGGGACGCGCGGGAGGGCCGGACGGCGGTGGGCGGTGCGGCGTCGGGGCGTGCGGGGGTTGCGGTGGGCTCGGCCGGGATGCGGCCCGGTGCTGTCGATGGGACGGTGTTGCTCGTTCCCGTGCCGTCCGGCCGTGGAGCCGTGCGGAAGCGAGGGCATGATCCGGCGCGCCGGATCGCGCTCGCGGCGGCTGCCGAGCTGCGGCAAACGGGGACACCCACACGGGTGCTCGCCGTACTGCGGCAACGGCGGGCCGTCGCTGACCAGTCCGAGCTCACCTCCCGGCAGCGGCTGGAGAACCTCGCCGGTGCTCTCCAGGTGGCGGCCGGTGGTGCAGGGCTGCTGGGCGGCGGTCCGGTGGTGCTGGTGGACGACTTGATGACCACCGGGTCCTCCCTCGCGGAGGCTGCGCGTGCCGTGCGGGCGGCGGTGGCGGACGGGGCGGTCGCTCACGGAAGTGCGGCGTCCGTGGTACGCGCAGATGCGGAGACGGCCGTGTACGGGAGAGGCAATCGGGAAAGGACAGGAGAACGGATGACGGGATCAATGGACGGGAGTACGGGCCGGGGCCGTGTCGTCCCGGGAATGGCGGGGCCGACCGGTGCCGGCGAGGTGATCTGCGCGGCTGTGGTCGCGGCAACGCCGGATTCTTTCGAAATGAACCGGAACTGACTGCGATCTTGCATCGTTGCAGGTAGTGAGAGGGTGTATTCACCTGAACGGAGGTACGCGGCAGTAGAGGGTGACGACATCCGTCCGGGCGAGATATGTTCGGTTGTGAGGGAAAGCCGCAGGCCACACCTCGCAAATCTGAATGCCGTGCCGCGGTATTCCGCAATCATCCGGGCCGGCTGGGTGGAGATCTTGCCCATGGGGGAGGAGGAGGTGGACGTCACCGAGTCCAAGGTTCCGGGGTTCCCCGGGACCGGGTGCACAAGGGAGATGCTCCGCCACTGAAGCGGAGCGATCCGGGAACGGAGTTCTGCGTGGACATCGTCGTCAAGGGCCGCAAGACCGAGGTGCCCGAGCGGTTCCGCAAGCACGTGGCCGAGAAGCTGAAGCTGGACAAGATCCAGAAGCTCGATGGCAAGGTGATCAGCCTCGACGTCGAGGTGTCCAAGGAGCCCAACCCCCGACAGGCGGACCGCAGCGACCGAGTGGAGATCACGCTCCGCTCCCGCGGTCCGGTGATCCGGGCGGAGGCAGCGGCCAGCGATCCGTACGCGGCACTCGACATGGCGGCAGAGAAGCTGGAAGCCCGGCTGCGCAGGCAGCACGACAAGCGTCACACGCGTCGGGGCGTGCGCCGGCTCACGGCAGCCGAGGTCCCCGACCACGTTCCGGGCGTGGCCACGCTCAACGGCAACGGCGGCGCCTTCCAGGCGGAGGAGCCGGGCGGGGTGCCCACCAAGAAGATCGGCTCGCTGGAGGTGCAGGGTGAAGGCCCCCTGGTGGTCCGCGAGAAGACTCACGTCGCCGCCCCCATGACCCTTGACCAGGCTCTCTACGAGATGGAGCTGGTGGGGCACGACTTCTATCTGTTCGTCGACTCCGAGACCAAGGCACCCAGCGTCGTCTACCGGCGGCATGCGTACGACTACGGCGTGATCCACCTCGAAACGGACACGATGGTCACCCAGGCGCCCGCTCCTGAAGCTGGCGGCCCGCTGGGCGGCTGACCATAAACCGGACGACAGCTGATCCGGTGCCCCTGGAGTGCGGGTGCGCCCCCAGGGGCACCGGTGCGCGACCACTTCGTCCGCCGCTCGGTCACCGGAGTGTCGTCCGGGCATGAAATCATGGCGGCAACGGCCCAACCGGTGGGCCGTTGCCTTGGGTTGGCGATGGCACAGGACCACGGGCCACAGCCTTCAGGGGGAGGAACGATGGCGGACAGCTTCGGACCAATGCAGGACGGGGACGCCGACGACGGTGTCGTCGGCATGGGCCCGGACGCGGGCTCTCCACGCAAGGAGCCGATCCGGGTTCTGGTCGTGGACGACCATGCCCTGTTCCGCCGCGGCCTGGAGATTGTGCTCGCGGCCGAGGAGGACATCCAGGTCGTCGGGGAGGCGGGTGACGGGGCCGAGGCGGTGGAGAAAGCCGCCGACCTGCTGCCCGACATCGTCCTGATGGACGTACGGATGCCGAAGCGGGGCGGAATCGAGGCGTGCACCTCCATCAAGGAGGTGGCACCCAGCGCCAAGATCATCATGCTGACGATCAGCGACGAGGAAGCGGATCTCTACGACGCCATCAAGGCGGGCGCGACGGGTTATCTCCTCAAGGAGATCTCCACCGACGAGGTGGCCACGGCCATTCGCGCGGTGGCCGACGGACAGTCGCAGATCAGCCCCTCCATGGCGTCGAAACTGCTCACCGAGTTCAAATCGATGATCCAGCGGACGGACGAACGCCGACTGGTGCCCGCGCCGCGGCTCACCGACCGGGAGCTGGAAGTGCTCAAGCTCGTCGCCACGGGCATGAACAACCGGGACATCGCCAAGGAACTGTTCATCTCCGAGAACACCGTGAAGAACCATGTGCGCAACATCCTGGAGAAGCTGCAGCTGCACTCCAGGATGGAAGCGGTGGTGTACGCGATGCGGGAGAAGATTCTCGAAATCCGGTGACCGGGCCGGGCTTCAGGCCAGGGCGCGGGCGAGTTCCGCGGTGAGAGGGGCGTGCAGTTCCGGGGCGTCCACCCGTTCCACGCGTACGTTTGTGCAGTCCACCCAGCTCGCCGCCTCGATCAGGGCCTGGGCCACCGCCGGAACAGCCTTCGGGCCGTCCAGCGTGACCTGCTTGGCCACCAGGGTGTGGCCCTCGCGGGCGGGGTCCACACGGCCGACGAGACGGCCGCCGGCCAGCACCGGCATCGCGAAGTAGCCGTACACCCGCTTCTGCTTGGGGACGTAGGCCTCCAGACGGTGGGTGAAGCCGAAGATCCGCTCCGTGCGTGCCCGTTCCCAGATCAGCGAATCGAAGGGGGACAGGAGTGTGGTGCGGTGGCGGCCGCGTGGGGGTGCCTCCAGGGCCGCCGGGTCCGCCCAGGCAGGCTTTCCCCAGCCCTCGACCGTGACCGGCACCAGGCCCGAATCGGCGATCACCGCGTCGACCTGCTCGCCCTTGAGGCGGTGGTAGTCGGCGATGTCCGCGCGGGTGCCGACACCGAGAGACTGGCCGGCGAGGCGGACCAGGCGGCGCAGGCATTCGGTGTCGTCGAACTCGTCGTGCAGCAGGGCGTCGGGGACCGCGCGTTCGGCGAGGTCGTAGATCCGCTTCCAGCCGCGGCGCTCCACACAGACCACCTCGCCGTACATCAGGGCCCGTTCGACGGCGACCTTGGCGCCGGACCAGTCCCACCACTCGCTGGTGCGCTTCGCGCCGCCCAGCTGCGTGGCCGTGAGGGGGCCCTCCGCGCGGAGTTGCTTGATGACCTGGTCGTAGGCACCGTCCGGGAGTTCGTGGTTCCAGTGGGGGCGGTTGCGGTAGGCGCGGCGGCGGAAGGCGAAGTGGGGCCACTCCTCGATGGGGAGGATGCAGGCGGCGTGGGACCAGTATTCGAAGGCGTGGGGTTGTGCCGAAGGCGCGCCGGTGGATGCAGTCGTCCAGTAGGCGTTCTCGACGGTTCTGCGGCCCACGGCGCCGAGGCGGGCGTACGGGATGAGCTCGTGGGAGCGGGCGAGGACGGAGATGGTGTCGAGTTGGACTGCGCCGAGGTGGCGGAGTATGCCGCGGACGCCGGCCTTGCGGTTGGGGGTGCCGAGGAGGCCCTGGGCGCGCAGGGCGATGCGGCGGGCTTCGTCTGCGGTGAGGTCCGTGGGGCGCGGGGTCGTCATGCCGTCGAACGATAGGCGGTGGGTCTGACAATGCGGGGTGAGCTGGGGATTCGTGAACCGGGGCCCTGTGCGGCTGAGCGAGGGGTGCGCAGCCCGGCGCGACGGGGTGCCGCCCGCGCCCACCCGTGCCGCCCATGGGGGGTCTCCCCCCGGGCCTTCAAGGCACTGGGGGAGGCACGAATGCTCGCGGCCTTACCGGCGGGGTGGCAGATAGGGCGCCGTCGACGGCAACCCCAGGTCCGATGGCAGGAGGGAACCCACCCAGCAGTCCCGTCGTACCCCGTTGTTGTTGAGCGCGGCGCGCAGCGTGCCCTCGATGGTGAAGCCGGTGCGTTCGGCGACCGCGCGGGAGGCGGTGTTGCCCACTTCGGCGCGCCATTCCAGGCGGTCGATCGACTGGTGGGTGAAGGCCCAGCGGGCGGCGGCGAGGGTGGCCTCGGTCATGTAGCCGTTGCCGCGGTGGCGTTCGGTCGCCCAGAAGCCGAGCTCGCCCACGCCGAGGGAACGCATGGTGATGCCGAGCATGCCTGCCAGTTCCCCCTGGCTGAGGAAGACGCCGAAGGTGAACATCGAGCCGGTCGCCCAGCCGTCGGGGACCAGGTGCTCCGTGAAGCTCTGGGCATGTTCATGGAGGTAGGGCGACGGGATCGTGGTCCAGCGCTGGATGACGGGATCCTGACAGGCGGCGAAGACGGCGTCCGTGTCGTCCTGGCCGACCGTGCGCAGGAGGAGGCGGGCGGTGGGGATGGTGACGGGCTCCATCGGCCGATTCTGCTCGGGAGGGCGTGACGATGCCATGCATTTCGCTGCGTGTGACCACGTGATCACGATTCGCGCAATTCGGGGGAGGGTCGCGGCACTATCCGGGACTCCCGGCCGTTGTTCCATGTGAAGACAGAATTGAAGGCAGGTCTGACGTCGGATACGACGTCGATGTGCAGCAGCGGACTGTCGTCGCCCGGCAGGCCTCCCGGCGCGGCCGGGTCCTCGCATACGATGGCCGTTGCTCAGTACGTCGAAGGAAAACCGACCGTCCCAGGCCCGACCGGCAAGGAGACCAAGCCCCGTGTCCGTCCTCTCGAAGATCATGCGTGCAGGCGA
The DNA here is from genome assembly GCF_052245645.1 of Streptomyces sp. KR55. NCBI lineage: Bacteria > Bacillati > Actinomycetota > Actinomycetes > Kitasatosporales > Streptomycetaceae > Streptomyces > Streptomyces sp. KR55. Next base: position 11,064 of record NZ_JBQQCE010000038.1, read on the forward strand.
AGGCAAGATCCTGCGCAAGCTGCACCGTATCGCGGACCAGGTCAACTCCATCGAAGAGGACTTCGTCGACCTCTCCGACGCCGAGCTGCGGGCCCTCACCGATGAGTACAAGCAGCGCTACGCCGACGGTGAGAGCCTGGACGACCTGCTGCCTGAGGCCTTCGCCACTGTGCGCGAGGCCGCCAAGCGCGTCCTCGGCCAGCGGCACTACGACGTGCAGATGATGGGCGGCGCCGCCCTCCACCTCGGCTACGTCGCCGAGATGAAGACCGGTGAGGGCAAGACCCTCGTGGGCACGCTGCCCGCGTATCTGAACGCCCTGTCCGGTGACGGCGTCCACCTCATCACGGTCAACGACTACCTGGCCGAGCGCGACTCCGAGATGATGGGCCGCGTCCACAAGTTCCTGGGCCTGAGCGTCGGCTGCATCCTGGCCAACATGACGCCGGCCCAGCGCCGCGAGCAGTACGCGTGCGACATCACCTACGGCACGAACAACGAGTTCGGCTTCGACTATCTGCGCGACAACATGGCGTGGTCGAAGGAGGAGCTCGTCCAGCGCGGGCACAACTTCGCCATCGTCGACGAAGTCGACTCCATCCTCATCGACGAGGCCCGTACACCGCTGATCATCTCGGGCCCGGCCGACCAGGCCACCAAGTGGTACGGCGACTTCGCCAAGCTCGTCACCCGTCTCAAGCGCGGTGAGGCCGGCCAGCCGCTCAAGGGCATCGAGGAGACCGGCGACTACGACGTCGACGAGAAGAAGCGCACGGTCGCCATCCACGAGGCCGGTGTCAGCAAGGTCGAGGACTGGCTGGGCATCGACAACCTCTACGAGTCGGTGAACACGCCGCTGGTGGGCTACCTGAACAACGCCATCAAGGCCAAGGAGCTCTTCAAGAAGGACAAGGACTACGTCGTCATCGACGGCGAGGTCATGATCGTCGACGAGCACACCGGCCGTATCCTCGCCGGCCGCCGCTACAACGAGGGCATGCACCAGGCGATCGAGGCGAAGGAAGGGGTGCCGATCAAGGACGAGAACCAGACGCTCGCCACGATCACCCTGCAGAACTTCTTCCGCCTCTACAACAAGCTCTCTGGCATGACCGGTACGGCGATGACCGAGGCTGCCGAGTTCCACCAGATCTACAAGCTCGGTGTGGTGCCGATCCCGACCAACAAGCCGATGATCCGCAAGGACCAGTCGGACCTGATCTACCGCACCGAGGTCGCGAAGTTCGACGCGGTCGTCGACGACATCGCCGAGAAGCACGAGAAGGGCCAGCCGATCCTGGTCGGCACCACCTCGGTCGAGAAGTCCGAGTACCTCTCGCAGCAGCTCAGCAAGCGCGGCATCCAGCACGAGGTGCTCAACGCCAAGCAGCACGACCGTGAGGCGCAGATCGTCGCCCAGGCCGGCCGCAAGGGCGCCGTGACCGTGGCGACGAACATGGCCGGCCGTGGTACGGACATCAAGCTCGGCGGCAACCCCGACGACCTCGCGGAGGCCGAGCTGCGCCAGCGTGGCATCGACCCCGAGGAGCACATCGAGGAGTGGGCCGCCGCGCTTCCCACCGCCCTGGAGCGGGCCGAGAAGGCGGTGCAGGCGGAGTTCGAGGAGGTCAAGAGCCTTGGCGGCCTCTACGTGCTGGGCACCGAGCGGCACGAGTCGCGCCGTATCGACAACCAGCTGCGCGGTCGTTCCGGCCGTCAGGGCGACCCCGGCGAGTCCCGCTTCTACCTCTCCCTCGGCGATGACCTGATGCGGCTGTTCAAGGCGCAGATGGTCGAGCGCGTGATGGCGATGGCGAACGTCCCGGACGACGTGCCGATCGAGAACAAGATGGTCACGCGCGCGATCGCGTCCGCCCAGTCGCAGGTCGAACAGCAGAACTTCGAGACCCGTAAGAACGTCCTGAAGTACGACGAGGTCCTCAACCGGCAGCGTGAGGTCATCTACGGCGAGCGGCGCCGCGTCCTGGAGGGCGAGGACCTGCACGAGCAGGTGCAGCACTTCATGGACGACACGATCGACGCCTACGTCGCCGCGGAGACTGCCGAGGGCTTCGCCGAGGAGTGGGACCTGGACCGGCTGTGGGGCGCCTTCAAGCAGCTCTACCCGGTGAAGGTCACCATCGAGGAGCTGGAGGAGGCGGCCGGCGACCGGGCCGGGCTCACCGCCGACTTCATCGCCGAGTCCGTCAAGGACGACATCCACGAGCAGTACGAGGCCCGTGAGGCGCAGCTCGGCTCCGAGATCATGCGTGAGCTGGAGCGCCGGGTCGTGCTGTCGGTCCTGGACCGCAAGTGGCGCGAGCACCTCTACGAGATGGACTACCTCCAGGAGGGCATCGGTCTGCGCGCGATGGCGCAGAAGGACCCGCTGGTCGAGTACCAGCGCGAGGGCTTCGACATGTTCACTGCCATGATGGAGGGCATCAAGGAGGAGTCCGTCGGCTACCTGTTCAACCTGGAGGTCCAGGTCGAGCAGCAGGTCGAGGAGGTGCCCGTCGAGGACGCCAAGCCGACCCTGGAGAAGCAGGACGCGGTGCCCGCGCAGGCGGGTGCGCGCCCCGAGATCCGCGCCAAGGGCCTGGAGGCCCCGCAGCGGCGGAACCTGCACTTCACCGCTCCGACCGTGGACGGCGAGGGCGGCACCATCGAGGGCGACTTCAGCGAGGAGGAGCCGGTGCGGTCCGCGGCCGACGGCCTCACGCGCGCGGAGCGTCGCAAGCAGGCCAAGGGCGGGCGGCGCCGCAAGAAGTGACGGCGCCTGAGGCGTCGTAGCGGGGAAGGGCCGGGTCACCTGAGGGTGCCCGGCCCTTCGGCGTGAGTGGGTTACGTGAGTGGGTCAGTCGCCGACGGCGGTGCGCGTGCGGGGGCCGCCCAGTTCCACGGCCGTGCAGCGCCAGCGGTGGTCTCGGCCCAGTTCCAGGCGGAACGCCATGGCACGCAGGCGGTCGCCCGCGCCGATGCGGGCGAAGGCCTCGATGGCGCCCGGGCGGGGTTCGTAGTAGCCGACGTCGCGGACGACGGGGCGCGGGCCGCGGGTGCGCAGGGGGCCGCGTTCAGCGAGGCGGGCCAGCTCGTCGTAGGCGGGGCCGGCAGTGTGCCGGAGCATGGCGTGGACAGGGCGTTGCCCACTCAGGACGAGCAACAGACGGTCGGCGAAGAGGTCGGTGGGGCGGGGCTGCGGGACGACCGGCCTTCGGGTGTGTGAGGCGCTGCGGGGTGGGGCGGGGGCTTGGGGCGTGGAAGGGGTGCGGAGGGGCCGTGGGGCGGCAGGGCTCGGGGCGGGGGCGGTGAGGGGGCGTTGGGTGGCTGGGGGCGTGGTGGGTGTGGTGGCTGGACGTGCGGCCGCTGGGGGCGTGGTGAAGGTGCTGGCGGATCGTGCAGCCCCAGGAGTCGGAGTAGAGGTGGTGGCGGGGCGTGTGGCCGCTGGGCTTGTGCGGGAGGGGCCCGCGCCTGGGGTGCGGGGTGGGTTGCTGCCCCCGGGGCGGCGGGAGTCACGGCGGGTTGGGGGACGGGTGCCGGGGTGGTGCTGTGGCGTCCTGGTCATGACCTTGTTCATGGGGGTCCCCGTTCGGTGGGCCCGGCGCGCGGTGCGTACCGGGCAGTAACTTGCTGTTGGGGATCTTGTACGGGCCCTGGTCGAGGGCGGGCAAACAAGTGGGAGCGGGGACGCGGGTGGCCGGAATGTTCACCTATCCGGGTGAGGAGCGGGGGCAGGAGCCCGTGGGGAACGGGGTGCACCGGGTGACTTTCCGGCGTCGAGTGGACGCCCTGCGGGGCGTGGGCAGGGACTCGAAAGGGGACCCCGCACGTATCCTGAAGGCCTTCACCGGGGCCTGGTGGAGGCCCTCCGACCACGAAAGCGGCCAACCATGCGCGTCTACGTCCCCCTGACCCTCTCCGGTCTCGCCGAGGCGTACAAGACGGGCGAGGTCGGCGCGGGGCCGCTCGTCGCCTACGCCGTCACGCCGGCCTTGCGTGAGTGGTACCTCTCCGACGACATCGAGGAGTTGGAGTACGCGGCGCTGAGCCGGGCCGCGCTGGCCTCGCTGCGGCTGCTCGCCGTGGACCCGGGGGCACCCCGGCGGCGGGTGGTGGTCGCCATCGACGTCCCCGACGGACAGGCGGCCGCCGACCCAGGACGGGGGCCCGACCCGGCCGCGCTCGGCGAGGTGCGGATCGCCGGCGCCGTACCGCTGGCCAAGGCGGCCTCGGTGCATGTCGACTCGGGTGAGGCGGAGCCGGATGTCGCCGCAGCCGCCGAGGCGCTTCAGGCGGCGGACGGCGGGGACGACGACGCGCAGTTCGTCGTGGACGGGGCCGAGGACCACGAGTTGCTGTGGTACGCGACGCAGGAGATCCCCAACCTGGTCGGCTCGCAGGACTGACGCTCACCGTGGCGCGACTGCTCACGGCCGCTTGATGCCCGGCTGACCTGGGGATCTCTTGATTGTCAGTGGTGGCGGGTAACGTTTTGGGGCATGGGGAAGCACGGAGCTGAGCACATTGTCTGGGACTGGAACGGCACGCTGTTCCACGACAATGACGCGATCATCGGGGCGACGAACGCGGCGTTCGCCGAGCTGGGGCTGGAACCGATCACGATGGAGCAGTACCGGGCGCTGTACTGCGTGCCGGTGCCGAAGTTCTATGAGCGGCTGCTGGGGCGGCTGCCCACCGATGCCGAGTGGGAGGTCATGGATGCGACCTTCCACCGGTACTACGCGGAGCACCGGGTTCGGTGCGGGCTGACCGAGGGGGCGATCGAGCTGCTGGCGGAGTGGCAGTCGGCGGGGCGCAGCCAGTCGATCCTCAGCATGTACGTCCATGACGAACTCGTCCCGCTGGTACGGGGGTTCGGGATCGAGACGCACTTCATACGCGTCGACGGGCGGACCGGGCCCTCCGGGGGCAGCAAGGCCGAGCACATGGTGCGGCACCTCGCGGCGCTCGCCGGGGTGGAGCCCGGTCGGACCGTGGTGATCGGCGATGCCGCGGATGACGCGGTGGCCGCGCGGCACGTGGGAGCGCGGGCCGTGCTCTACACCGGGGGCTCGCACAGCCGGGCCAGCCTGGAGGAAGCGGGCGTGCCGGTGGTGGACTCGCTCGGGGAGGCGGTCGCGATGGCGGAGGAGCTGGCGGCCTGAGGGGTGCGGGCGTTGGGGCTGGGCGGGGGTGGGTTGCGCAGCCCGGTGTTGATGGGGTGTTCCCCAGGGGGGACCCCAGCGCCCACCCTCCCCGCTCTCGGCTTCACTCGAGCGGGGGGACCCCCATCGCCCTGGGGTCCCCCAGGCCCTTAAGGCACTGGGGGAGGCACGCCTGCCCGCAGCTCGGCGGCGTGGCGCCGGGGCATTGCTGGCGTGCGGGGCTCAGGTTGCCGGGGCCTTGGCGCGCAGCACCTTGAGGAACTCGCGCATCCAGGCGGAGTGGTCCGGCCAGGCGCGCGAGGAGACCAGGGTGCCGTCGATCACTGCCTCGGCGTCCTGGAAGGTGGCGCCGGCGGCCTGCATGTCGAGTTCCAGCGCGGGGTACGCCGTGACGCGGCGGCCGCGGAGGCCGTCGATCGCGGCGGTGAGCAGGGGGCCGTGGCAGATCTGGGCGACGGGTTTGTCGGCGTCGAAGAAGGACTTGAGGATCTTGCGGAGTTCGGGGTCGTTGCGGAGGTACTCCGGGGCACGGCCGCCGGGGATGACCACGGCGGCGTACTGGCCGGGGTCGACCTCCGAGAAGGCGAGATCGGCGGGCCAGGTGTAGCCGGGCTTTTCGGTGTAGGTGTCGAAGCCGGGTTCGAAGTCGTGGACGACGAATTGCAGTTTCTTGCGGGTGGGGGCTGCGATGTGGACGTCGTAGCCCTCTTCGCGGAGGCGTTGGTAGGGGTAGAGGACTTCGAGGGACTCTGCTGCGTCGCCGGTGACGATGAGGATCTTGGTGGTCATGGCGGTGGGCTGCCCTTCGTGGGTGGCTTCCGGCTGCGTGGGGCGTTCAGGGGCAAGGTGCCTCCGGGGCGGGGGGTTGCCAAGGGTACGCGCCGGTTTCCGGGCGGGGTGGGGTTGCGGGGCGCGCACAGTCCGGCGCTGCGGCGACCGTCCGCTACGGCAGTGGTCGGCGTTGGTGCCAGTGGGGTGGTTCGCGCAGCCCGGCGCTGCGGGGTGCCGCTGCGCCCACCCTCCCCCACTCTCGGCTTCGCTCGAGCGGGGGGACCCCCATCGCCCCAGCGGCACGACTGCCCGCAGCTGCGGCGGATTCAAGCAGCCGCTGCCGGGTGGGTTGCCGTCCCGGCGGCACGACTGCCCGCAGCTGGGTGCGTTTGTCCCTGTGCAGACTGTCAAAGTTCCGCCCCCGGTTTTGTACACATACGGCTCATGACGGACCCCCGGTAATGAGCGATAGCCTTGTGGCGTGATCAGCGCGATAGTTCGCGGGGGCCTTGGTGTCCCTGCTCTGCGCCCGGAGAGCACGGACGACATCCGTGTCCGGGCGGTGGTCGCTGGTCCTCGCGGGCGGGTCGGGGCCCCGAAGGGCTCCACGGTGACGCGCACACTGCGGGCGCAGACGTTGTGGAGAGCAGCGTCACATGCCCCGGTCGCGTTGGAAATGGCTGGTAACCCCCCGCTCATCTCACCTTGCGGCATAGCGTCGGAACGGACCGGACACCCCGCGTCACGGCGTCGCGTCGGAAGGGCAGAGACCGTACTTCCTTCTACGTCACGCAACGGCGCGCGACAGGAGCCAGAGGACAATGCAGACCAAGCTGGACGAAGCCAAGGCCGAGCTGCTCGATCGGGCCGCCCGGGTAGCTGAGCACAGCCCGGTCGGGGGGCACCTACCGACTGGGACGACGGAACACGGCATCCCCGACCGGGCGGCCGTGCTCGCGTTCCTCCAGCGCTACTACCTGCACACCGCCCCGGAGGACCTCACCGACCGCGACCCGGTCGATATCTTCGGAGCCGCCTACTCCCACTACCGACTGGCCGAAAACCGCCCCCAGGGCACGGCCAACGTGCGCGTGCACACCCCGACGGTCGAGGAGAACGGCTGGACGTGCAGCCACTCCGTCGTCGAGGTCGTCACCGACGACATGCCGTTCCTGGTCGACTCCGTCACCAACGAGCTGACGCGCCAGGGACGCGGCATCCACGTCGTCATCCACCCGCAGATGGTGGTGCGCCGCGATGTCACCGGCAAGCTCAACGAGGTGCTCACCACGCCGCCCACCGGCGACCTCCCGCACGACGCGCACATCGAGTCCTGGATCCACGTCGAGATCGACCGCGAGACCGACCGCTCCGACCTGAAGCAGATCACCGCCGACCTGCTGCGTGTCCTGTCCGACGTCCGCGAGGCCGTCGAGGACTGGGGCAAGATGCGGGACGGGGCACTGCGGATCGCCGAGGGCCTGCCCGAGGAGCCCATCGCCGGTGACCTGCCCGAGCAGGAGATCGAGGAGGCCCGTGAGCTGCTGCGCTGGCTGGCCGCCGATCACTTCACGTTCCTCGGCTACCGCGAGTACGAGCTGCGCGACGACGACTCCCTCGCCGCGGTGCCCGGCACCGGCCTCGGCATACTGCGGGCGGACCCGCACCACGAGACCGGCGAGGCCCACCCGGTCAGCCCGTCCTTCGAGCGGCTTCCGGCCGATGCCCGCGCCAAGGCCCGCGAGCACAAGCTCCTCGTGCTGACCAAGGCGAACAGCCGGGCCACCGTGCACCGGCCGTCGTACCTGGACTACATCGGCGTCAAGAAGTTCGACGAGCAGGGCAATGTCGTCGGTGAGCGGCGCTTCCTGGGACTGTTCTCCTCCGCCGCCTACACCGAGTCCGTCCGCCGGGTTCCCGTCATCCGGCGCAAGGTCGACGAGGTGCTCAAGCGCGCCGGGTTCTCGCCCAACAGCCACGACGGACGTGATCTGCTCCAGATCCTCGAGACGTATCCGCGCGACGAGCTGTTCCAGACACCGGTCGACGAGCTGCAGTCCATCGTCACCTCGGTCCTCTACCTCCAGGAGCGGCGGCGGCTGCGGCTCTACCTGCGCCAGGACGAGTACGGCCGCTACTACTCGGCCCTGGTCTATCTGCCCCGCGACCGCTACACCACCGGCGTCCGGCTCAGGATCATCGACATCCTGAAGGAGGAACTCGGCGGCACCAGCGTCGACTTCACCGCCTGGAACACCGAGTCGATCCTCTCCCGGCTGCACTTCGTGGTCCGGGTCCCGCAGGGCACCGAGCTTCCGCAGCTGTCCGACGCCGACAAGGAACGTATCGAGGCCCGCCTCGTCGAGGCGGCCCGCTCCTGGGCGGACGGATTCGCCGATGCGCTGAACGCCGAGTTCGGCGAGGAGCGCGCCGCCGAACTGCTGCGCCGCTACGGCAACGCCTTCCCGGAGGGCTACAAGGCCGACCACAACCCGCGCGCCGCGGTCGCCGACCTCGGCCAGATCGAACGGCTCGAGGAGGACAACGACTTCGCGCTCAGCCTGTACGAGCCGGTGGGCGCCGCCCTCGACGAGCGCCGCTTCAAGATCTACCGCAAGGGCGAGGCCGTCTCCCTGTCCGCCGTCCTGCCGGTCCTCAACCGGCTCGGCGTCGAGGTGGTGGACGAGCGGCCGTACGAACTGCGCGGCTCCGACCGCAGCGTCTCCTGGATCTACGACTTCGGCCTGCGCATGCCCAAGCCGCAGAGCGGCGACTACTTCGGCGACGATGCCCGCGAGCGGTTCCAGGAGGCCTTCGCCGCCACCTGGACCGGCAAGGCGGAGAACGACGGCTTCAACGCCCTCGTGCTGAGGGCCGGGCTGAGCTGGCGGCAGGCGATGGTGCTGCGGGCGTACGCCAAGTACCTGCGCCAGGCGGGCTCGACGTTCAGCCAGGACTACATGGAGGACACCCTCCGAAACAATGTCCACACCACCCGGCTGCTCATCTCCCTGTTCGAGGCGCGGATGTCGCCGGACCGGCAGCGCGCCGGGCGCGAGATCGTCGACGCCCTGCTCGAGGAGCTCGACGCGGCCCTGGACCAGGTGGCCTCGCTCGACGAGGACCGGATCCTGCGGTCCTTCCTCACGGTCATCAAGGCGACCCTGCGCACGAACTTCTTCCAGGAGGCGTGGGGCGGCCGGCCGCACGAGTACGTGTCCATGAAGTTCGACCCGCAGGCCATCCCGGACCTGCCGGCGCCGCGTCCGGCATACGAGATCTGGGTGTACTCGCCGCGGGTGGAAGGCGTGCACCTCAGGTTCGGCAAGGTCGCCCGGGGTGGTCTGCGCTGGTCGGACCGCCGGGAGGACTTCCGTACGGAGATCCTCGGCCTGGTCAAGGCGCAGATGGTGAAGAACACCGTCATCGTGCCGGTCGGCGCCAAGGGCGGCTTCGTCGCCAAGCAGCTGCCGGATCCGTCCGTGGACCGGGACGCGTGGATGGCGGAAGGCATCGCCAGCTACAAGACGTTCATCTCGGCGCTGCTCGACATCACCGACAACATGGTGGCCGGTGAGGCCGTCCCGCCCGCCGACGTCGTACGGCACGACGAGGACGACACGTACCTCGTGGTCGCGGCCGACAAGGGCACCGCCACCTTCTCCGACATCGCCAACGGCGTCGCGGAGAAGTACAACTTCTGGCTCGGCGACGCCTTCGCCTCCGGCGGCTCCGCGGGCTACGACCACAAGGCGATGGGCATCACCGCCCGCGGCGCCTGGGAGTCCGTCAAGCGGCACTTCCGGGAGCTGGGTGTGAACACCCAGGTCGAGGACTTCACGGTGGTCGGCATCGGTGACATGTCCGGTGACGTGTTCGGCAACGGCATGCTGCTCAGCGAGCACATCCGCCTGGTCGCCGCCTTCGACCACCGGCACATCTTCATCGACCCGAACCCGGACGCGGCCACCTCCTACGCCGAGCGGCGCCGGCTGTTCGAGCTGCCGCGCTCGTCCTGGGCGGACTACAACACCGACCTGCTGTCCGCGGGCGGCGGCGTCTTCCCCCGTACCGCCAAGGCCATCCCGGTCAACTCGCACATCCGCGCGGCCCTCGGCATCGAGGGCAAGGTCACCAAGATGACGCCGGCCGAGCTGATGAAGGCCATCCTCAAGGCGCCGGTGGACCTGCTGTGGAACGGCGGCATCGGTACGTATGTGAAGGCCTCCACCGAGTCCAACGCCGACGTCGGCGACAAGGCCAACGACGCCATCCGCGTCGACGGCGCCGACCTGCGCGTCAAGGTCGTCGGCGAGGGCGGCAACCTGGGCCTGACCCAGCTCGGCCGGATCGAGTTCGCGCTGCACCGCGGCAAGATCAACTCGGATGCGATCGACAACAGCGCGGGCGTGGACACCTCCGACCACGAGGTGAACATCAAGATCCTGCTCAACAGCCTGGTCGCGGACGGCGACATGACCGTCAAGCAGCGCAACAAGCTGCTCGCCGACATGACCGACGAGGTCGGCCGTCTGGTCCTGCGCAACAACTACGCGCAGAACACGGCGATCGCCAACGCGCTCGCCCAGTCCAAGGACATGCTCCACGCCCAGCAGCGCTTCATGCGTCACCTGGTGCGCGAGGGCCACCTCGACCGGGCGCTGGAGTTCCTGCCCACCGACCGCCAGATCCGCGAGCGGCTCGGCCAGGGCCAGGGGCTGACCGGTCCGGAGACGGCCGTCCTGCTGGCGTACACGAAGATCACGGTCGCCGATGAGCTGCTGCACACCTCGCTGCCCGACGACCCGTACCTGCGCGGGCTGCTCTACGCGTACTTCCCGACCGCGCTGCGCGAGAAGTTCCCCGAGCACATCGACAGCCACCCGCTGCGCCGCGAGATCACCACGACCGTGCTGGTCAACGACACGGTCAACACCGGTGGTACGACGTACCTGCACCGCCTGCGCGAGGAGACCGGCGCGTCGCTGGAGGAGATCGTCCGGGCGCAGACCGCGGCCCGCACGATCTTCCGCTCGGCGGCGGTGTGGGACTCCGTCGAGGCGCTGGACAACAGGGTCGAGGCCGCCGTCCAGACCCGGATCCGGCTGCACTCGCGCCGACTGGTGGAGCGCGGCACCCGCTGGCTGCTTAACAACCGGCCGCAGCCGCTCCAGATCGCCGAGACCGTCACCTTCTTCGCCGACCGCGTCGAGCAGGTCTGGTCGCAGCTGCCCAAGCTGTTGCGCGGCGCGGACCTGGAGTGGTGGCAGAAGATCTACGAGGAGCTGACCGGCTCCGGCGTGCCGGACGAACTCGCCACCCGGGTGGCCGGGTTCTCCTCCGCCTTCCCGGCGCTGGACATCGTGCTGGTGGCCGATCGTATGGGCCGGGACCCGATGGACGTCGCGGAGGTCTACTACGACCTCGCCGACCGCCTCGGCATCACCCAGCTCATGGACCGCATCATCGAGCTGCCCCGCACCGACCGCTGGCAGTCCATGGCCCGCGCGGCCATCCGCGAGGACCTCTACGCGGCCCATGCGGCCCTCACGGCCGACGTCCTCACGGTGGGCAACGGGGCCTCGACCCCCGAGCAGCGCTTCAAGATCTGGGAGCAGAAGAACGCGGCGATCCTCGGCCGCGCCCGCGCCACCCTGGAGGAGATCAAGAGCTCGGAGTCCTTCGACCTGGCGAACCTGTCGGTGGCGATGCGCACGATGCGGACGCTGCTGCGGAGTCACTCGTAGTCGGCAGTCGCGGTACGCATCCGACGTCCGGCGTCGGTACGTACGACAGCGGGGCGCCCCGAGCCGTTCAGGCCCGGGGCGCCCCGTCGTCCGTCGGTGGCCGTCGCGTCGTCAGGAAGGCTGGGCGACCGTCGGCTCCGCCGGCTTGGCTGCGGCCTTCGGCTTCGGCTTGGGCTTCGGCTTGGCGTCCCCGGTGAAGGCCTCGTACTCCTTCATGACGTCCTCGGTGGGGCCGTCCATGCGCAGCTCGCCGCGTTCCAGCCACAGGACACGGTCGCAGGTGTCGCGGATGGACTTGTTGCTGTGGCTGACCAGGAAGACGGTGCCGGCTTCCTGGCGCAGTTCACGGATGCGTTCCTCGGAGCGCTTCTGGAACTTGCGGTCGCCGGTGGCGAGGGCCTCGTCGATGAGCAGGACGTCGTGGTCCTTGGCGGCGGCGATGGAGAAGCGCAGGCGGGCGGCCATACCGGAGGAGTAGGTGCGCATCGGGAGGGTGATGAAGTCGCCCTTCTCGTTGATGCCGGAGAAGTCGACGATCTCCTGGTAGCGCTCCTTGACCTGCTCGCGGGACATGCCCATGGCGAGGCCGCCGAGGTGGACGTTGCGCTCACCCGTCAGGTCGTTCATCAGGGCCGCGTTGACGCCGAGGAGGGAGGGCTGGCCGCCCGTGTAGATCCGGCCGTTCTCCACGGGGAGGAGGCCGGCGACCGCCTTGAGCAGGGTCGACTTGCCGGAGCCGTTGGTTCCGATCAGGCCGATCGCCTCGCCCTTGTACGCGACGAAAGAGACGTCCCGGACCGCGTGCACCGTGCGCACGCCGGCCACCTTCTCGGCCTGCTTGCGGCGCAGGATGCGGTTGAGGGCGGCGGTCGCGGAGCCCCGGCCGGCGCCGGTGCCGTTGACGCGGTACACGATGTCGACATGGTCGGCGATGACGGTGGGGGTCATGTCGGGCCTGTTCCCGTTGGTGTGCTCAGCCACGGCCGTACGTCTCCTCAGCCTTCCAGAAGTAGATGAAGCCGCCGACTCCGGCGAGCAGCGCCCAGCCCGTCGCGATCAGCCAGACGTGCTCGGGCAGCTGGCTCGCATGGAAGCTGTCGATCAGCGCGAACCGCATCAGGTCGATGTAGACGGCGGCCGGGTTGGCCTGAAGCACGGGGCCCACCCAGGACGGCAGATCGGTGTGACGGCTGAGGATGTGGTCGATGCTCCACATCACGCCGGAGGCGTACATCCACGTCCGCAGCACGAACGGCATCAGCTGCGCCAGGTCCGGCGTCTTCGCCCCGAGCCGGGCCAGGATCATCGAGACGCCCGCGTTGAAGGTGAACTGCAGTACCAGGACCGGGATCGCCAGCACCCAGGACGCGGCGACCGGCACGCCGAAGAAGAGCAGGATGACGACCAGGGCAGCCATCGAGAACAGCAGCTGCTGGAGCTGCTGGAGGCAGAAGGAGATCGGCAGCGCGGCGCGCGGGAAGTGCAGGGCGCGCACGAGGCCGAGGTTGCCGGAGATCGCGCGGGTGCCGGCGAGGATCGAGCTCTGGGTGAACGTCCAGATGAACACGCCCGTGACCAGGAACGGCACGTAGTCCGGCACGCCCTTCTTGGTCTGCAGCAGCACGCCGAAGATCAGGTAGTAGACGGCCGCGTTCAGCAGCGGGGTCATCACCTGCCAGACCTGGCCCAGCTTCGCCTGGCTGTACTGGGCGGTGAGCTTGGCCGTCGAGAACGCCGCGATGAAGTGGCGGCGGGCCCACAGCCGGCGGATGTACTGGGGCAGGGACGGGCGGGCGCCGCTGACCGAGAGGCCGTGGCGGGCGGCGAGGGCCGCGAGGTCGTCGTCGGCCGGGGCCGCCGGGGTGGGGGCCGTCTTCAGGGGCGGTGTGTCGAGGACCTGGCTCACATCCGCTGCTTTCGGTCGGGGGTGGGGATGCGTGCGTGCGGTCGGGGTGTGCGTCTTCCGGCGTTTTCTTACGCGTCTCTGCACGTTTACTTACGTCGGGACGGGACCGTATCGTCGCAACGTGAGCGTATGGCCAGTGGGCGTCAGAACGCAACCGTTTCGTCGAACCGTATCCGTCAGGACGGGACCGTATCGTCGTGACGCGCCGGGCGGACCGGGTGGCGCGGGAGCGGGGGACGGTACCGTTTCGTCGCAACGTCACCGGCGTCAGAACGCAACCGTTTCGTCGTAACGCCCTATGCTGGTCCGCATGACGACGAACGCCGACGGGCCCCAGACGCGTCCGCGCCGCCGGACCCCCGCAGGAGCGGCCGTACTCCGCGAGGACGTGACGGAAGCCATCCGAGCGGCCGTGTTCGAGGAGCTCGCCGCCGTCGGCTATGCGCGGATGTCGATCGAGGGGATCGCCCGCCGGGCCGGCGTCGGCAAGACCGCGGTGTACCGCCGGTGGCGCTCCAAGCTGCACCTGGTGCTCGATGTCGTCTCGGCGATAGCGGTGCAGGGCCTGCCCGCGCCGGACACGGGCTCGCTGGAGGGCGATCTGCGGCTGCTGTACGAGGTGACGTCCCGTGCGCTGCGGCACCCGGTGGCCTCGCAGATCATCCCTGACCTCCAGGCGGAAGCGGCCCGCAACCCGGAGATCGCCGAGGCCCTGCAGAAGGCCCTGCGGGAGGGGCAGGAGGGGGTTGCCAGCAGGATCGTGGCGGCGGCGGAGCAGCGCGGCGAGCTCCGCGACGGCGTCGACGAGGAGCTCGCCCTCGACCTGATCTCGGGGCCGCTGTACTGGCGATCGGTGGTGATCCGCAGCCCGAAACTGCCCAAGGGATACCTGGCGTCCCTGGCCCGGGCGACCGCGGCGGCGGTCAAGGCACTGTGACCGGAGACAGCAGACCTAGTCCCGCGCCGCCCCCGGATGCTGCCGTACCCAGCCATCCCACGCGGATGTGATCATGTCCTGGACGTCGTGCCGGGCCTTCCAGCCCAGTTCGGCGGTGATGCGGTCGGCGGAGGCGACGACGCGGGCCGGGTCGCCCGGGCGGCGTGGGGTGACCGTCGGCGCGCGGTGGTAGCCGGTGACGGCGTTGATGCGGTCGATCATCTCGCGTACCGAAACGCCCTCCCCACGGCCGATGTTGAGCGTGAGGTCGCGGCCGGGGGAGGCCTGCAGAGCGCGGGCGACCGCCACGTGGGCCTCGGCCAGATCCACCACGTGGATGTAGTCCCGGATGCAGGTCCCGTCGGGGGTCGGGTAGTCGTCTCCGAAGATGCGTGGGGGCGCCCCCTCCGTGAGCTTCTCGAAGACCATCGGGATGAGGTTGAAGACGCCGACGTCCGCCAGCTCGGGGCTCGCGGCACCCGCCACGTTGAAGTACCGCAGGGACGCCGTGGACAAGCCGGTGGCGCGTCCCGTCGCACGGACCAGCCACTCACCGGCCAGCTTCGTCTCGCCGTACGGCGACATGGGCGCACACGGTGTCTCCTCCGTGACGAGGTGCACGTCCGGCATGCCGTACACGGCCGCCGACGACGAGAACACGAAGGAGGGCACGCCGGCCGCCGTCACCGCCTCCAGCAGGACGCGCAGGCCCTCGACGTTCTCCCCGTAGTAGTGCAGCGGCAGGTCCACGGACTCGCCGACCTGCTTCTTCGCCGCCAGGTGGACGACCCCGGTGACGGAGTGCTCGGTGAGCACGCGCCCCAGCAGCTCACCGTCCAGCGTGGAGCCGACCACGAGCGGCACGCCGTCCGGCACGCGCTCGGCGATGCCGGTCGACAGGTCGTCGTACACGACCGCCTGTTCGCCCGCCTCGGTCATCGCGCGTACGACGTGCGCCCCGATATAGCCGGCGCCGCCGGTGATCAGCCAGGTCATGTACGGCCGTCCCCTCGTCAGTTGGCCCGTGTGGTGTCCGCCCCACAGCGAAGCACCCGCGTGATGTCGGCCTTCAGTCAAGCAGGTGACGCGGCGTGCGCTCAGCCGGCGCCGGATGCCTCCGCCCGGGCCGCCGCGTCGAGCGCCGTCGTGAGCTGGTCGAGGCGGGTGCGCAGGTCGCGGATCTCGTCGACGTCGAAGCCGGTCGCCGCGGCGATCCGGCGCGGTACCTGAAGCGCCCGCTCGCGCAGGGCGGCGCCGTCCTCGGTCAGGTGGACCTCGACCGAGCGCTCGTCGTGGGCGCTGCGCTCGCGGCGCACCAGTCCGGCCCCCTCCAGCCGCTTGAGGAGCGGTGACAGGGTGCCGGAGTCGAGGCGCAGGTGTTCGCCCAGCTTCTTGACCGGCAGGTCGCCGTGCTCCCACAGCACGAGCATCACCAGGTACTGCGGGTAGGTCAGCCCGAGATCCTTGAGGACCACACGGTAGACACCGCCGAAGGCGCGCGACGCCGCGTTCAGGGAGAAGCAGATCTGCTGGTCGAGGCGGAGCCAGTCCGCTGTGGGCGTGGTCGTCATGGCTCCAGGGTAGCTCTTGCCCGCCATTTAGTTGTGCGCAATTTAATTGTGTGCTCTACTTAGAGAGTCAGGCCGGCCGGACGGGCCGCCGGAAGACGACTTGAGAGGGATGTTTCTCCATGGACGCGCTCTACACCGCTGTCGCCACCGCCACCCACGGCCGCGAGGGTCGTGCCGTCTCCTCCGACGGCAAGCTCGACCTGCAGCTGGGCATCCCGACCGAAATGGGCGGCAATGGCCAGGGCACCAACCCCGAGCAGCTCTTCGCCGCCGGTTACGCCGCCTGTTTCGCCAGCGCTCTCGGCCTGGTCGGCCGGCAGGTCAAGGTGGACGTGAGCGATGCCGCCGTCACCGCCGAGGTGGGCATCGGCAAGCAGGGCGAGGGCTTCGGGCTGGCCGTCACCCTGCGCGTCGAGCTGCCCGCAGGCGTGGACGAGGCGACCGGGCGCAAGCTGGTCGAGCAGGCCCACCAGGTCTGCCCGTACTCCAACGCCACCCGCGGCAACATCCCGGTCGAGCTCGTCATCGAGTAACCCCGCGGATCCCGGCCCGCAGCCAGGCCGCACCGCCGCTCCGCCACCCGGGTGACGAGATGCCGTTGCGAGCCCTCGTCGCCGACCGGTGGGCGTGACGCAGGGCGTGGAACGCCGTGTAGGCCCCCAGCGCCAGCAGCCGGTGCTGTACGCCGACGCTGCCGCCAGGTGCCCGGTGGCCGGCCCGAAGGTGGCGGCGGTAGAGCACGCCCGCCCGGCGGAAGAAGGCGCGGCGATGGCGCGCGGGCAGCCGGCGGGGATCGGCCGCCGTCCTCAGGACCACGGCGAAGAGCTGGTCGAACAGGGCGTCGCGCCGCGCGGCGGACAGACGCTGCTCGGCGGCCTGGAACAGCACCAGCTCGACCTGGTCGAGCAGATCGAGCTGGTGCGCGCCCGGAAGGTCGAGCCGGCTGCCCTGCGGGCGCAGCAGATGCTGTACGACGACCGAGTGGAGCACTGCCATCCGCTCGGCCGTCACCGTCACCACTCCGCCCCAGCCGAGGTCCGTGAAGTGCCCGTAGGGGAAGACGAGTTGGTGGGCGGTGAGGAATCCGCGGCGATAGGCCGCGCTCCAGGCGGGGCGGTCCACCGACGTCAGCCGCGGTGCCGCGTCGGGAGTGAAGGTTCCTGCGGGGGCCGGCGGGAGCGGGGGAGTGTGCGTGGGGGCGCCCCGCCAGTGCACGCGCTCGTGTTCAAAGTGCAGTACGTCCACCGGGCCCGTCTCCCGCAGCCGTGTGTCCAGTGCGGCCAGCGCGCCCGGTACGAGGGTGTCGTCGCCGTCGAGGAACAGCAGATAGGCGCCGGTGGCCTCGCGCAGACCGGTGGTGCGCGCCGCGCTCAGGCCGGCGGACGGCGGTGAGTACGCGGGCGTCACCCTGCTGTCCTGTTCGGCGTATTCGGCGGTGATGTCCGCCGCGGGGGTCTCCGGCTCGTCGCACACCGTGATCAGCTCGAAGTCGCCGTAGGACTGGGCGAGGACCGACTCAAGGGTCCGGGGCAGCAGGCCCTCCACCCCGTGCGAGGGGACGATGATGCTGAAACGGGGCATGTCGGTCTTTCAGAGTGGGTTACGGCGGACTGCGGGACATATGGACTCCTGTCAGGTGAAACGGCGATCAGTGGCTTTCGGTGACGGTGAAGTGACCAGAAGGTTGCGGAACGGTGGCTACCGGGAGGGCGTCGCATGAAGCGGCCGCCCACAGCGCTGGCCTCGGGTCTGCCCGGGCGTTCTGCCCGGCAACGGCCGATCGAGTGATTTGGTCACGGTGTGTGCGGCATGTGGGGGATTCACCGGGAACGCGAAGGGGCGGGCCGGTCGGCCCGCCCCAACGGTGTTGCGTCCGCGGTCACTTCACCGCGCCTGCCATCACACCGGACACGAACTGCCGCTGGAACGCGAAGAACACGGCCAGCGGGATCACCATGGAGATGAACGCGCCGGGCGCCAGGACGTCGATGTTGTTGCCGAACTGCCGTACCTGCGTCTGCAGCGCGACCGTGATCGGCTGGCTGCCGGAGTCGGAGAACACCAGCGCGACCAGCATGTCGTTCCACACCCAAAGGAACTGGAAGATGCCCAGGCTCGCGATCGCCGGCCCGCCCAGCGGCATCACCACCCGTGCGAACAGGCGCAGTTCACCGGCCCCGTCCAGCCGGGCCGCCTCCAGCAGTTCCCGTGGGATCTCCGCGAAGAAGTTCCGCAGCAGGAACACCGCGAACGGCAGGCCGAAGCCGACATGGAACAGGATCACGCCGAGCATCGAGCCGAACAGGCCGATGTTGCCGAAGAGTTCGGCGATCGGGATCAGTGCCACCTGCACGGGTACGACCAGCAGGCCGACCACCGCCAGGAACCACCAGTCGCGGCCCGGGAACTCCATCCATGCGAAGGCGTAGCCCGCGAGCGAGCCGATGACCACGACCAGCACGGTCGCCGGGACCGTGATCAGGATCGTGTTCACCAACGAGTCGGTGATGTCGCTGTTCTGGAGCAGCTTGTCGTAGCTCTCGAAGGTGAGTTGGGCGGGCTCGGTGAACACCGTCCACCAGCCGCTCTCGTTCATGTCCGCCGGAGTGCGCAGCGAGGAGAGCAGCAGACCGATCGTCGGCACCAGCCAGAACAGGCCGACGACGATCAGGAAGACGCGGACCAGACCGCCGCTGACGCCTTCGGCGAGGCGGGCGGCGAGGGACGCCTTGGCCTTGCCGGACTCCTTGGTCACGGCCTGCGTGGTCATCGCCGCACCTCCCGCCTGAGCCTGCGGATGTTGAACCACATCACCGGGATCACCAGAAGCAGCAGGAACACCGCGATCGCGCTGGCGATGCCCGGCTGGTCCTCGGAGAAGCCCTTGCGGTACAGCTCCAGGGCGAGGACGTTCGCGTCGTCCTGGGAGGAGCCGGGGGCGATGATGAAGACCAGGTCGAAGATCTTCAGGACGTTGATCATCAACGTGACGGTGACGACCGCGAGGACGGGTGCGAGGAGCGGGACCGTGACCCGTCTGAACACCTGCCATTCGTTGGCGCCGTCGACGCGGGCCGCTTCGAGCAGTTCACGCGGGACACCGGCCAGTCCCGCCGCGATCAGCACCATCGCGAAGCCCGCCCACATCCAGATGTACGAGCCGATGATGGCCGGCGTGACCAGGGACGGGCCGAGCCAGTCCAGGCCGTTGTACGGCTCCTTGAAGTTGTCGGCGGGCAGCCGCAGTTGGGCTCCCTCGGCGGCGGCCGGGAGCGTGAACGTGCCGTCGTCGGCGGCCGTGGTCGACGCGACCACCCTGCCGTCCTTGACGGCCTCGATCCTCATGCCGGGATAGCCCAGCTCGGAGGCGTCCGGGGCGCCGAGGGTGCCGACGCCCTTGCCGCGCGTGAAGTCCTGCCAGGTCGTGCCGGTGACCTTGCCCGGGTCGGCCTTCGCCGCTACGGCCTTGGTGGCGTCGTCGGGCATCTGGTCGGGGGCGACGCCGACCAGGGGGAGGGTGACCGGCTCGCCCAGGCGGACCGGCTCCTTGGTGATGAAGGCGCCGCCGCCGGCCGCTTCGAGCGGCGACTCACGGCCCGGATGCGCCTTCGGGAACGCCGACGACTGGGCGAACGTGTCGTGCACACCCACCCACACCGCGTTCGCGATGCCCTTGTCCGGATCCTGGTCGTACACCAGGCGGAAGATGATGCCCGCCGCGAGCATCGAGATCGCCATCGGCATGAAGACGACCAGTTTGAACGCCGTGCCCCAGCGCACCCGTTCGGTCAGCACCGCGAAGATCAGCCCCAGCGCGGTCGCGATCGTCGGGGCGAACACCACCCAGATGATGTTGTTCTTCAGCGCGGTGCGGATGCCGTCGTCGGTGAACAGGGCCTCGTAGTTGTCGAATCCGGCGAAGCCGTCGCCGGACTGGTCGTAGAAGCTGCGGACGACCGAGTACCCGATCGGGTAGACCACGAGCGCGCCGAGCAGCACCAGGGCGGGCAGCAGGAAGAGGGCTGCCACGGTCCTGCGGGTGCCGGTCACGCTCTTGTGCTTACGGGGAGGGGCCCCGGGAATCTTCGGTTCCGGGACCCCTGCCGTCGGCGCCGACGACATCATCGTCGGCTCAGTTCCCGTACGCCGCGGCCGCGTCGGCCTCCAGCTGTTCCTGGGTGCCCTTGACGTCCTTCGGGTTCTTCAGGAAGTCCTGCAGCGCCTTCCACTCGCCCTTGCCGGGCGTGCCGCCGAACGCCTGCGGGGCCTGGTCGGACATGTCGAAGCGGAAGTCGTCGCCTGCCGCGACCAGCGACTTGGCCATCTCCTGCTGCACCGCGTTCGGATACGCCGACGGGTCCACGTTCTTGTTCGGCGACAGATAGCCGCCGAGCTCCGCCTGGATGGTCGCCGCGTCCGGCGAGGCCAGGAAGGTGGCCAGCGCCTGCGCCGCCTTCGAGTCCTCCAGGATGACGGCCGCGTCACCGCCGGAGACCACCGGCGCGGTGTCGCCGACCGCCGGGAACGAGAACACCTTCGCGTCCGTCCCCACCTCGGCGTCCGTCTCCGCGATGTTGACCTGCACGAAGTCGCCCTCGAAGACCATGCCCGCCTTCGGCTGGTCGCCGCCGGTGAAGGTCTGGGTCACCGAGGCCGGGAACTCCGTCTGCAGGGCGCCGTCCGCGCCGCCCGCGATGTAGTCCTTCTTGCCCCAGATCTCCGCGAGCGTCGTCAGCGCCTCGGCCACGGAGGGGTCCGTCCACTTGATCTCGTGCTGCGCGAGCTGGTCGTACTTCGCCGGGCCCGCCTGCGAAAGGTAGACGTTCTCGAACCAGTCGGTCAGCGTCCAGCCGTCGGCGCCACCGATCGAGAACGGGGTGACACCGGAGTCGTAGACCGTCTGCGCGGTGGTGAGCAGGTCGTCCCAGGTCTTGGGCTCCTCGGCGCCCGCGTTCTCGAAGACCTGCGTGTTGTACCAGATCAGGGACTTGTTGGCGGCCTTGTAGTACACGCCGTACTGCTTGCCGTCGACCTTGCCGAGGTCCTGCCAGCCCTGCGAGTAGTTCTTGGCCAACTGCTCCTGGGCTTCCGTACCGACCGGCTTCGCCCAGCCCTTGTCCACGGCCTGCTTGATCGCCCCGACCTGGGGGAGCATCGCGATGTCCGGCGGTGCGCCGCCGGCGATCTTCGAGCCGAGGAAGTTGATGATCGGGTCCTGCGCGGGGACGAAGGTGACCTTGGCGCCCGTGCGCTTCTCGAACTCCTGAAGGACCTTCTTGAAGTTGGCCTGCTCCGGGCCGGTCCAGACGGCGGCGACCTCCAGGGTCTCGCCGTTCAGCTTGGGGAGGGTGACGGTGTTGGCGGTCTCGTTCGCGCCGCCGTCGGTTTCGTTGCCGCCATCGCCGTCGTCGCCCCCGCAGGCGGTGAGCGAGAACGCGAGCGCTCCCGCCAGTGCGGCTGCGGCGGCCCGAGCGGCCCTGCGTGTCCGTGTCCGGCTGGTGGTGCTGCTCCTGCTGTGCATCACGGCCCCGTTCTTCGTTCCTCGTCGAACGTTCGAGCGCTGTCCCGTGCGCTCTGGTCTACGCCGGGGAGATGGGGTCGGCAAGAGCGCATACGGTGTCAAGAGGGTGATCGTGACCGCGTCGTGACTCGGGGTGCTGAAGCCGCGGGCAGTCGTGCCCCCAGAGGGGGACCCCCAGGGCGATGGGGATCCCCCGCTCGAGCGAAGCCGAGAGCGGGGGAGGGTGGGCGCGGGCGGCACGCGGTCAGCGCCGGCCGCGCGACCTACCCCCAGCGGCAACGCAGGGCAGCTACAGAAGTGACGGCACCTCAGGCGCCGCAACCTCCCGTGCCGCCCGTTCCAACGCGCTCGCCAGCAGCGCCAGGTCCGTCGGCCCGTTCCCCAACTCCCGTACGGGACGGCGCGTCGGCGGATCGCCCATCCGCTGCCACTCCAGGGGAACGACCGTCGGCCGCAGCGTCGCCGTGCGCGGGATGCGGCCGGTGACCCGACCGCCCTGGAAGGGGGTGACCCGTCCGTCGGGCCGGGTCAGCCGACCGCGCCCCGGCGCCGGTTCGTCCGGCCCCGCGGTGGGCGCGTCGAGGGCGACGCGGAGGGAGGCCCTCCGCGCGGGTTCCGTCTCCGCCGTACGGCCCCCCGGGCCCGCCGCGGCCACGAGGTGGACGCCGAGCCGCTCGCCCTCCCGGGCCACCGCCTCCAGCGCACGCATCACGGACCCGGCCGCGGGCCGTCCCGGCGAGCCCAACGGGGGCGACACCAGGGCGTCCAGATCGTCGACGACCACGACGAGCCGGGGCAGCGGCGGCGCCGCCTCCGCCTCCCGGCGAGCTGCGGGCCGCAGCCGCAGGGTGGAACTGGGCGGGGTGTCGAGATCCCCGGCACCGGCCGTGCTCGCGGAGCGCTGGGCGACCATCCGGCCCGACACCACACGCCCGGTGTGCCATTCCGTGAAGTCCGACCGGCCGAGCAGCTCGCCGCGCCGCTTCAGCTCGGCCGACAGGGACTGCGCGAACTCCCGCATACGGACCGGGTCGTTGGCGAGGAGATGGGTGGTGACATGCGGAATGTCCATACAGACGCGCAGTCCGTCGCCGGGCCCGCGGCCGGCGCTCACGCCGTCCCGGCCGTCCATCAGGACCACGCTCAGCCGGTCCGGCCGCTCGGCCGCGGCGAGCGAGGCGACGATCGCCCGCAGCAGTTCCGTACGTCCGCTGCCCGGCGGGCCCTCGACCAGCAGGTGCGGGCCCTCGGCGACGAGGTCCACGCCGACCGGCCCGCGCGGCCCGGCGCCGAGCACGGCGCACGCCCGGCCGCCGAGCGCCTCGGTGTCGTCGGCCGCGTCCGCCCAGCGCGCCATCAGCGACGCCGGCGTGGCCCGGGCCAGCCCCAGTTCGTCCAGCAGCCGCGCCGCCTGTGGCAACGGCGCCGACACGCGCGCGTGCCGCCCATCGGCGGCGGCATCCGTCCGCAGCGGCGCCAGCGCCCGAGCGAACCGCTCCGCCCACGCAGGGGAGACGGCGTCCACGGCGGCCACCGTGCCGTGCCCGACGGGGCCCGGCCGGTCGCCCTGCGTTGTCCCCGCCCGCGCGACCCGCAGCAGCCGCAACGCCGTCGCCACATCACCGCTGAGTATCGCGACGGCCCCGCACTCCCGGAACGCCGGCGCCACCGCGCAGGCCGCCTCGTACGTCTCGGTGACGGGTGACGCGGGCGAGGCGGGGTCCGTCTCGGCCAGACACACCACGTGGATGCCGGCGCGGGGGCCCTCCACGACCAGCCGCGTCACCGCGTCCCGCAGTCCCGCACCGCCTGGATCACCGTCCACGACGACCACGGTGTACGGCCCCGCAAAGCCGCCGCCCGGCTCCTCGTCCTCCGGCCCGTCGTCCCGGGCCCAGGAGGGGCGTCGAGGGGGAGTGGCGGGGACAGTGCCGGCGGCTGGGGTGCTGCTCGGCCGGTCCGCGAGGTGGTACTCCAAACGGCGCAGGAGTTCGTCGGTGCGGGCCGCGGCCTGTTCGCGGTCGTGGGCGAGGAG
>NZ_JBQQCE010000380.1:0-9724 GCF_052245645.1 Streptomyces sp. KR55
TTGCGGCCCTGGCCCAGCAGGCCGTCGGTGAGGTTCAGCAGGCGGGACAGTGCCTGCCCGGCCGTGTGCTTGGCCTCGCCGCGGATCAGCTCGTCGCAGTCCTCCAGCAGCAGCAGCCGCCAGCGGCCCTTGCCCGCCGAGTCCTCCTCGCCGATCGCGATGTCCATGAGGTAGCCGACGTCGGAGAAGAGGCGTTCCGGGTCCAGGACGCAGTCCACCTGGCACCAGTCCCGCCACGAGCGGGCCAGCGTGCGCAGCGCCGACGTCTTGCCGGTGCCGGGCGGGCCGTGCAGGAGCAGCAGCCGGCCTGCGATGTCCTCCGGGGTCGTCTTCATCAGGCGGTCCATCGCGTCCGCGACCGGTGCCGTGTAGTTGGCCCGGACCTCGTCCCACGTCCCTGCCGAGATCTGCCGTGTCGTACGGTGCGGGCCGCGCCTCGGGGAGACGTACCAGAAGCCCATCGTGACGTTCTCCGGTTGCGGCTCGGGTTCGTCCGCCGCGCCGTCCGTGGCCTGGTCGAGGACCTGCTGCGCCAGTTCGGGGCTGGTCGCCGTCACCGTGACGTCGGCGCCGCGGTTCCAGCGGGAGATGAGCAGCGTCCAGCCGTCGCCCTCCGCCAGCGTGGCGCTGCGGTCGTCGTCGCGGGCCGCGCGCAGCACCCGGGCGTCCGGCGGCAGCAGTGTCGCCCCGGACCGTACGCGGTCGATGTTGGCCGCGTGCGAGTACGGCTGCTCGCCCGTCGCGAAGCGGCCGAGGAACAGCGCGTCGACGACGTCGGACGGCGAGTCGCTGTCGTCGACGTTGAGCCGGATCGGCAGAGCGTCGTGTGGGTTCGCAGACATGCCGCCATGATCGGGCACACGGGCTCCGCGTGCACCCGGTTTCCGCGGTGCGCGTGGAGTGTCGGCTCCATGTCCCTCCTCCTGCTGTGTCCCTCTCCGTCCCGTTACCGGGTCGTACATCCACGACATCTGCCCCAACCCCCCTGCCCGCCGTTACTGTTGCCCTCGATGGGACGTCATGGGTGGGATTCGGGGGCGCGGCGGTGGCGGCTCACCGCGCTGCTCGGTGTGTCGGCGGCCGTCGTGGCCCTGGTGGTGACCCTGGTCAGCACGCTTCCCGGCGGCGGCGCGAGCACCGAGGGCACCTCGCCCGACGGCGACAGGGTGCACGGCACGCCCGCCACCCCGCCGCAGGAGCCGCAGCCGGACGTCGGCTGGGGCTTCACCCACACCCAGTTCAGCGCCGACGAGGGCAGCGCCGCCGCCACCGCGCGTGTCCAGGGCCTGCTCAAGACCACAAGCCTGCCGCAGAACCAGCACATCATGGGCTGGGGAGCCGACAACCCCGAGCCGGTGAAGGGGCGTTACGACTTCGCGGCACTGGACCGCCGGGTCGACTTCGTCCGCGCCTCCGGGGGCACGCCGGTCATCACCCTGTGCTGCGCCCCGGACTGGATGAAGGGCGGCGAGGCAGGCGCCGGCAACACCGACTGGAGCCAGTCGGCCCTGGAGACGGCCCCCGACCCCGAGCACTACGACGACTTCGCCGCGCTCGCCGCGACCGTCGCCAAGCGCTATCCGGACGTGCGCCACTTCATCGTCTGGAACGAGTTCAAGGGGTTCTGGAACGACGCGGAGCACCGCTGGGACCACGAGGGCTACACCAAGCTGTACAACCTCGTATACCGGGCCCTGAAGAAGGTCGACGCCGACATCATGGTCGGCGGCCCGTACCTCGTGATGGACAGCGTCGACCCGCGCCAGACCGAGAACGCCTCCCGCACCCTCAAGGGCCCCTGGGGCGCCATGGACCAGCGGGTCCTGGACGCCTTCAGCTACTGGAACGAGCACAAGGCGGGCGCCGACTTCGTCGTCGTGGACGGTTCCAGCTACACCAAGGACGACGATCTGCTGCCCGACGAGTTCGCCGCGACGGACAAGTTCACGGCCGTCGGCCGGTGGGTGCGCCGGCAGACCGGCGGCGATCTGCCGCTGTGGTGGGCCGAGTACTACGTCGAGCCGTCCGACGGCAACGACGACCGGCACGGCTGGTCCGAGGCCCGCCGCGGTGCCGTCCAGGCCGCCGGAATGATCGCCATGGTCAAGGGCGGCGCCTCCTCCGGCTTCTACTGGAACCCGGAGGAGGAGACGGGCCCCGACTGCCCCGGCTGCCTGTGGACGCCGACCGACACCGGCGACGGGGGCGGCAGGCTGCCCATGTATGACCTGGTCGCCCGCTTCAACGCCGAGTTCCCGCCGGGCACGCCGTACGAGACGGTGTCCGCCCCGGCGGACGTACGTGTCCTCGCCGGCGACCGGACCGTCCTGGTGGTCAACACGCTCGACCGGGCGATCAGCACCGAGGTCGACGGCAAGCGGTTCGACATGCAGGCGTACGAGGTGAAGTGGCTCAAGCGGTAGGTGTCGCTCATTTCATCGTCAGGAACCGCTGCACCAGCGAGGCGAGCAGCACCGCCAGCAGCGGCAGCGAGAACCAGAAGGTGCTCTGCAGCCACCGCAGTTGCCGCACGCTCGGCCGCACCGCCACCCGGACCACTTCCCGCGCCGTCAGCAGCACGATCAGCGCGACGGCCGCGAGC
This sequence comes from Streptomyces sp. KR55, assembly GCF_052245645.1. NCBI lineage: Bacteria > Bacillati > Actinomycetota > Actinomycetes > Kitasatosporales > Streptomycetaceae > Streptomyces > Streptomyces sp. KR55. The sequence continues at coordinate 2,603 of NZ_JBQQCE010000380.1, forward strand.
GCCCCGACCACCGACCAGGGTGTCCAGGTCACCAGCGGTCCGGCCCGCCCCGGGTCCGCCTCCGGCACGGGCCCCCTGGGCTGCCGGGCCAGGGCGTACATGGTGACGTCCTCGTTGACGTACACCTTCCGCAGCTCCGGCCGCCGGTCCAGGTTCTGGATCAGCCGGGGCTCCCAGGTCGCCGAGTAGCCCACGTCCATGCGCAGGAAGGTGACCTGACTTCGGTTGATCATCAGATACGAGTTCGGCCCCGCGTCCTTCAGCGCCTTGACCAGCCCCGACACCAGCACCGGGTCGGTCGGCGCCTGCGTCGGCACGTACTGCACCTTCTCCATCTCCCGGGCGCCCCACGGCATGGCCGGCGTCACGGTCTCCAGCGGGTCGTCGCTGAGCCACAGCAGCCGGACGCTCGGGTCGTCATGGGCGTACACGTACTCCATCGCGGCGACCTCACCGGGCCGTACCCGCTCGAAGGTCTCGTTGCCCCAACGGGCCACCAGGAAGCCGCCCATGAGTACCAGCCCGGCCATCAGCACGGCCAGCGGTGCGAGGCTCACCCGGTCCTTGTCGCGCTCCTCGGCGGTGACGCCGGTACGCGGGAACAGGGCCAGTCCGGCCAGCAGGGCGGCGCCGGGCAGCGCGAACATGAAGACGCGCAGCGCCATTTCACCGCCGTACGACTGCATGCCGAAGCCCAGGAACGGCACGAAGGCGAGGACCAGCAGCGAACGCTCCCGGTACTTGTGCTCGCGCCGCCGCCACCAGCCCCAGCAGGCGAAGGCCATCACCCCGCCGGCCAGCGCCACGCGCGCGTACAGCACGAGTTTGTGGGTGGAACTGCCGCCCTCGATCCGGCCGGACACCGACGACGACACATTGCCGCCGACGCCGCCGACCCCGCCGAACAGCTCGGCGAAGTGCCCGGACCAGTACGGCTCGGCCAGGAAGCCGATCCAGGCCGCGACCATCACCCCGCACAGCACGGGCAGGCCGCGCAGTTCGGACCTGCCGATCAGGACGAGGACCGCCAGCACGCCCAGCATCACGAACGGGGTGAGCTGGTGGGCCGGCACGGTCGCCGCGAACAGACCGGTCACCACCAGCAGCAGCACGGCCCGCTGCCGTCGGTTCGTCGGCTCGACCTCCACCTCGCCGGGACGCGCCTTGGTCCAGATCACGCGCGGGGCACGGAACCAGACGAGCAGGATCGCCACGAAGACGAGGTACAGCAGATAGGTGAAGCCCTGCGGGGAGAAGTAGTCCTGGCCGACCCAGCCGCTCAGCACGAAGATCCAGACGCCGGTCCACTTGGCGCGCCAGCTCGCCCGGAGCGAGCGGGTCAGCAGGAACAGCGGGGCCAGATAGAGCAGTTGCATGGCCAGCGGCCACCAGCGGATGACCTCGGTGAGGTCCGTGACCCCGCAGGCCTGGGCGACGAACGCGGCGGCCGCGAAGAAGCCCGGCCAGCTCCAGCGCGCGTCCAGGTCGGGCACCGCGATACCGGTCCGGTCGATGTGGTCGAGGAACCCGAGGTGCTGCCAGGCCGTGGCGAACCGCGGCTCGGTCTCGATCACCGCGGGCAGCGCGTGCAGGGACACGACGGTCACCAGCAGGGTGACCAGCAGCAGCGTCCGGTGCTCGCGACCGAGCCACAGCAGCGAGGCGAACACCACGACCAGCAGCGCGGCGCCGAGCAGGGTCGGGGCCGGCAGCACGGAGATGAGGCCGAGCCCGCCCATCCGGTCCAGGTCGGCCTCGCCGAGCCGCAGGGCCGGGACCCAGTACAGCAGGAGGGCGGCGATCAGCAGACAGCCGAGGATCACACCGAGGCGGGTGGGGAACAGGCGTCGCAGCGACGGCTCCGGACGGGGAGCATCCGCTTCCGGGGCGGGTATCGGCTCCGGTTCCGGCATCGGCTCCGGTACGGCCGCCACACCGGCCTCCGGCTCGAACGGCGCGTCCACCTCAGGCTCCGGCAGCACGGGCACGCCCGTCGGCGGTGTCCCCGGCCCCGGCCGCACGTCGGGACGGCGTTCGAGGTGGTCGAAGTCGACATGGATGCCGAGAGCGAGGGTGTCGCCGTCGAGCGCCCAGGCCGGCCCGCGCTGGCGAGCCGGCCCGGGCGCCGCCGGGACCTCGCGCGCCCCCAGGTCGGCGAGGTCCCCGTCGGGTGCCGTGCCCTCGACGACGTCGACGGACGGAGCCCTGACGATCTTGTACAGCTTGGGCGCGGCGATCGCCACGATCACCGCGAGGCTGGCGATCTCCGCGACGCCCGCGCCGGTCAGCCCCATGCGGGGGAGCAGCAGCAACGTCAGCCCGAGCACCAGCACGCACAACAGGCCCTGCAGCCAGGCGAGTCCGGCGGTGCGGCTCTGTGCGCGCAGCACCGCCAGGTACGTCTCCATCACGACCCGCAGTACCGCGCCGAGTGCGAACCAGCGCAGCAGCGGCGTCGCCGCGTCCGCGTAGCCGGCACCGAAGACACCGAGGATCCACGGGGCGCCGAAGAACAGCAGGGCGGCGACCGGCAGCATGATCCGGGCCATCCGCTTCAGCGCGGCACGGGTGTTGGCGGCGAGGCGGCCCGGGTCGTGCGAGCCCTCGACGGTCAGCGAGGCGCCCATGTTGATGGCGAGCAGGTTGACCGTGCCGCCGATGGTGGCGGTGATGTAGAAGTACGCGTTGTCCTCGGAGCTGACCTGCGCGGCCACGATCACCGGCACGAGATAGACCACGGCGAGCGAGAACAGCGACCCGGTGTAGTCGCCCGCCAGGAACCTGCCGACCTCCCCGAGCGTCGGCGGGGTCGCCTGCTCCTCGGTCGCCTTCACATGCCGGGGCACCAGCCGCCGGAACACCAGCCAGCCCAACGGCAGTACGGAGGTCGCGATCGCCGCGACCCAGGACACGAAGACGCCGGTCATCGGGATCGCCACCGCGAACGCGACCAGCAGCCCCAGCTTCACCGCGGAGAACACGGTGTTGCCGACCGGCACCCACAGCGCGCTGCGCAGCCCGGTCAGCACACCGTCCTGCAGGGTGAGCAGGTTCCACGCGACGACGGCCACCACGAACCCGACGGCGGGCAGCGCCCCGTGCAGGAAGCGGTACGACGGCCCCCACACGTCCAGCGTCAGCAGAAAGACACCCGCGGCCAGCGCCACTACCAGCGAACTGCCCGCATATGTACGGAGGATGAGCCGCCCGGTGGTGCGGCCCGCGACCGGGATGAAGCGGGCCAGGGCACCGGTGAGCGTCACAGCGGTGAGCCCTGCGAGGAGCTTCATCGCGGCGATCGCGGCCGAGCCCTGGCCGACCGCCGACTCGGAGTAGTAGCGGGCCGCCACCAGCCAGTAGCCGAGGCCCAGGAGGGCGGAGATGCCGGTGTTGAGCATCAGCGCGTAGGCGTTGCGGAACAGCTGACCGCCTCCTGGCGACCGGTCGAGTCCGGGCAGGCGCAGTCGGCGCCGGGGCTGTTGCTGCTCCGGGGTCTGCGTCTCGGTGGGTTCGGCCTGTGCTGTGGTCGTCGTGTCAGACACGGGTTCTGGTGGCCTTCCGGCGGACCTGTCGTGCTCTGCGGACCATCGCGTACCCCTTGGTGAGGGCGCGGTCCCTGGCGAAGGTGCGGGCGATCGCGCGGCCCTCGATCAGCCGCTCGAACTCCTCGAGACCGGTGCTGCGGCGCACGGTGACACGGCGCAGGGCGTACGGCCCCTGCCGGCGGCGGGCCAGGTCGTTGCCGACGGCGAGCGCCTGGGCGTATCCCGTGGCGCGCACCTCCTGCCGCACCCGGCGGCTGGAGTAGCCGTAGGGGTAGGCGAACGACACGGGCAGGGCGCCCAGTTCACCGGCCACGATGTCCCGGCAGCGGGTCAGCTCGAAGCGCAGGGCGGCGTCGTCGAGCTGGTCGAGCTGCGGGTGGCTGTGGCTGTGGCCGCCGATCTCGACGCCCGCGTCCGCCAGCTCCCGCACCTGGTCCCAGTCGAGCATGCGGTCCAGGCCGCCGCCGGTGTCGTACGCGCCCCTGAGCCAGCCCGTGGAGACGAACAGCGTGGCCGGGAAGCCGTGCTTGGCGAGCACGGGCAGGGCGTGCCGGTGTACGCCCTCGTAGCCGTCGTCGAAGGTGACCAGCACCGGGCGCGGCGGCAGCGGGCGGCCCGTGCGCCACCGCGCCGCCAGGTCGGCCGTGGTCACCGGGGTCAGGCCCAGGTCGCCGATGACCGTCATCTGTCGGGCGAAGGCATCGGGGGTGACCGACAGGGCGCGGGTGGCGTCGTTCGGGTCGGTCGCGACCGAGTGGTACATGAGGATCGGTACGCGCACCTCAGCCACCGGAACCCCCCTCGATCGGCGCCACGGAGAACGTGGTGCCGCCCCTGCGCGCCCGGACACTCCCCACGACGTACCCACCGGCCGCCGCGAACACTCCGGCGACGATCGCAGCCGCCCGCCCCGCACCGCCCGGCCGGGCCAGCACGGCGTCGCGCAGTCCGCGTGCCACCCCGGCGGGCAGCACCCGGGTCGTGTACCGGCGTTCCGACTCGAGTCCCTTGTCCGCGCCGACGCTTCGGGCCACCAGCGCCTTCGACAGGCCTTCGGCATACGTACGCGTACGGAAGTACCGGAAGTGCTCACGCGCCTTGGGCACCCGGTGGTGGATCACCGCACGGTCGTCGATCAGCAGGACCGCCTCGGGCAGGGCGCGGGTGAGGCGGATGCACAGTTCCGTCTCCTCGCAGCCCAGCGGGCGCTTGTCGCCGTCGCGGCCGATGCCGGTGGCGAAGCCGCCTGCCGCGTCGAACGCGCTGCGGCGGAAGGAGGCGTTGCCGCCGAGGACGTTGCGCACCCGGACCAGTCCGTGCGGCAGGCCCCGGTAGGTGCAGCCGACCACCCAGTCGAACTCCTCCGGGAACCAGGCGGGCCGGCGCCCCGACGCCCAGATCGGCTCGGTACGGCCGCCGACCGCCATGACCCGCGGGTCGGCGTACGACGAGGCGAAGTGGCGCAGCCAGTCGCGTTCGGCGACGGCGTCGTCGTCGAGGAAGGCGATGACGTCGCCGCGGGCGGCCGCGATGCCGGTGTTGCGGCCGGCGGACAGACCGCGGGGGCCCGCGTTGGCGAGCACCCGCACGTCCCCGGCCTCCTTGTACTCCCCGGCCAGACGGTCCAGGAGCGCCTCGTTGTGGTCCACGACCAGGAGCGTCTCCAGAGCCGGCCGGGACTGCGCCCGCACCGAGGCGACCGCCGCGAGGATGTCCTCCCAGCGGTCCTCGGTGTAGACGCAGATCACGACGGAGATGTCGGGACTGCTCAAGACACCTCTCCCCGGACCGTGTCGAGCATCGGAGAGGGGTGCGAACGGCGGCGCAGAGCACGCCGGTTGGAGCGCTCCTTGAGGATCACCTTCAGCACCCGCAGCCCGTCGCGCACCGCGCGCAGATTGCTGGTGCCGTGGATGCGGAGGTACTCGTGGCTCGGTATCTCCTGCACCTTCAGCCCCGCCTTGACCACCCGGATGTTCATCAGGGTCTCGACCTCGAAGCCGGTGCAGTCGAGGTCGATCTTGTCCAGGCAGTGCCGCCAGAACGCGTTGTAGCCGTAGCACAGATCGGTGTAGCGGGCGCCGAACTTGCGGTTGACGACCGCGCACAGGGCACGGTTGCCGAGCTTGCGGATGAAGGTCATGTCGTCGGTGCCGCCGCCGTTGGCGAAACGCGAGCCCTTGGCGAAGTCCGCGCCCGAGACGAGGGCGGAGACGTACGACACGATCTCGTTGCCGTCGGCCGAGCCGTCCGCGTCGACCATCACGATGATGTCGCCGGTGCAGGCCTCGAACCCGGTGATCAGCGCGTCGCCCTTGCCCTTGCCGCGCTGTCCGACGACTTTCACGTCCGGCCACAGGTCACGGGCGACCTCGACGGTGTTGTCGGTGGAATTGCCGTCCACAAGAACCACTTCGTGTATCCAGCCCGGAAGTGTCTTGAAGACGTAGGGGAGATTCTCCGCCTCGTTCATGGCGGGAATCACCACGCTCACTGGTGGCGCAATGGCCAGGTGAGAGGAGATCGGCCGGTATGCGCCGGCCGTTGTCGGATTCTGGCTCGTGGTTGCCGAGCCCAGAACGGAGCTCATGAGTCTGGTCCCTCTCGTCCGGTGGACCGCCCACCCCCGGGCGGCCCGGCTCTTTGTCCGGTTCGAAAGGGGGGTTGTCACTGGCAAAAGCTCGCCGGCCGCGGAAAACGGCAGCCGGTTGCGCGGCACGTCTCGGTCACACGCAGGTCACCGAGCACGGCACCCCCCTACCGCGCCCCGCGCCGGCACCACCGCGGCCCTGAGCCCTCCCCTGGTTCCGCTTGGTGATGGTCCGATGCGGGTGAGATCTATGACGGTATTGACCTATCACTCCTTATGGCAAGACCTGGAACATGACCTCACCTTTTTGTTGGTTTGGCCGTTACTTGCGACCTGACCGAATCTTGCCCATTTTCTTGAGCAGCCGGTCGGCGGGCTCGAACAGCTCCGGTCGCGACACCACGACATTGCGCAGCGCGCGCACCGGCGCACGTCGGGCCCGGTGCCCGATCGCCACCGGGTGACGTCGCGTCACCCACCCCTCGAACACCTGGATTTCACGGGTCTTCAGGGAGTCCTTGTATTCCTTCTGGCCCCGGCCCAGATCGAGATAGGCGATGCCGTCGGCGGCGGCCGCCTCGGCCATCCGCAGATGCAGGACCAGCCCCGGGGAGTACTTCGAGTACGCCGGGTCGTACGCCGGGAACCAGCAGGCGAGCACCCGCTCGGAGCGCAACCCGAAGTGCGCGGCGATCGGCTTGCCGTCCGCGTACAGCACGGACAGGATCCCGGCGAACGGCTGGGATCGGGTGTGGAACAGCTGCTCCACCAGCCGGATGATCCAGTCGTGCGCGAAGCGGTCGCTGCGCCCCGTCCTGCGGTACTGCGCGGACTTCCAGTCCATCAGCGTGCGCAGGGCGGCGGGATCGCGCTCGTCGTGGACGTACACGACCTCACCCGCGTCCCGGCCCAGCTTGCGCTCCTCGTCGGGGGTCGTCTTGTTGAACTTCGTTGACTGGCCGCGCAGTTGGCTCAGATAGGCTTCGT